>SLQC01000260.1 GCA_007131625.1 Balneolales bacterium
ATGGAGAAAGCCCGCATAGAAACAATACTGGATTATCATATCGGACGTGAGCGCGACCAAAAACCGGTCTCTGAACAGGTTCGCATTCTTATGATGAAAAAACGGAGATTTCTGTTTATTACCCTGATTAATGTGCTGGCAATCGTTTTCTTCGGTTACTGGTTTGTCAGTGATATGACACAGCTTGCCGATTGGATAATCTGGGTTTTGGCTGCTGTTTTTGTCCTGAATCTCTTGTCGGTATTCTATCAGAAAAAGCAGATCGAAATGGCAATTAACTATTTACAGTCGGGCGCAGGATCAGTAAACAGATGATTATGGCGTAACACTCCGCAGCATCTGCCATTTTCAACGAAAAGAAGGTCTCTTTATCCACCCGGGAAAAAGTGGCAAATCCGATTTGATACCACCGGTTATTCCTGCTATTTTTCTGCAACCTTTCACTTAGCCAGCACATCACAGATGGAGCCGAAATATATTTTTGTTACCGGGGGTGTTACTTCCTCTCTCGGAAAGGGGATTATTTGTTCATCCCTTGGTCTATTGCTCGCTACCCGCGGATTACGGGTAACCATTCAAAAGCTTGACCCTTATATTAATGTCGACCCGGGAACCATGAATCCCTATGAACACGGGGAGGTCTATGTAACCGAAGATGGTGCCGAAACGGATTTGGATCTCGGACACTATGAACGGTTTCTGGGTATTCCCACATCCCAGGTGAATAACGTAACCACCGGTCGAATATACTATGATGTGATCACCAAAGAACGACAAGGTGCTTATTTGGGGCAGACCGTTCAGGTGATTCCGCACATCACGGATGAAATCAAATCCAAAGTTAAGGCAATCGGGGAATCCGGCAAATACGACATAATCATCGTGGAAATCGGTGGAACCGTGGGGGATATTGAAGGATTGCCATATATCGAGGCGATGCGCCAGCTGCGCTATGACGTCGGCAAACTGAATACACTATCAGTCCATCTGACACTCGTACCGTATCTCAAAGCGGCCGGTGAGCTTAAAACAAAACCGACCCAGCACTCGGTCAAAACCATATATGAACTCGGGTTGCAGCCCGATATTCTGGTCTGTCGTGCTGAATTGCCGCTGGATCAATCGATCAGACGCAAAATCGCCCAGTTCTGTAACGTCGATAACGAAGATGTGATCGCGTCCCTGGATGCCAAATCAATATATGAAGTGCCCTTGCTTATGAAAAAAGAGGGACTTGACAAGCGGGTGATCAAAAAACTGCATATTCGTGCCGGAAAACCGGAACTGACCAACTGGATCCGGTTCGTGCACGCGGTTACATACCCCGACTATCAGATCCGCATAGCACTCGTCGGCAAATATGTAGACCATCAGGACGCCTATCTCTCAATCGTAGAGTCTTTCAAACAGGCCGGTGCGGTAAACAACTGTGAAGTCGATATCGTTTGGGTCTCGTCAGATCATCTCTGTGAGGACAATGTGGCCGAGCAGCTCGGTGGAGTCTCAGGAATTCTTGTCGCTCCGGGCTTCGGTGGACGCGGTATCAACGGAAAGCTCTCGGCGGTGACATTTGCCCGGGAAAAGGGCATACCGTTCTTAGGCATTTGTCTTGGAATGCAGTGTGCCGTAATCGAGTTCGCCCGGAACGTCTGCGGACTTGCTGATGCAAACAGTACGGAATTCGAATCTGAAACCGGGAATCCGATCGTGGATCTCATGCTGGAACAGAAAACCATTGAAGACAAGGGTGGAACCATGCGGCTGGGTTCATATAATTGTACCATAACCGCAGGATCTGTTACTGAGAAGGCTTATGGTGAGACGAAAATCAGAGAACGCCACCGACATCGTTATGAAATCAATAACCGTTTTCGCGATCAGCTGGAGGAAAACGGTATGCGAGTGACAGGCGTAAATCCGGAACGCGATTTGGTGGAGATCGTTGAAGTGACCGGGCACCCCTGGTATGTCGGAGTCCAGTTTCATCCCGAACTGAAAAGTACCGTCCAGAAACCGCATCCGCTTTTTGTGAGTTTTGTGGAAGCAGCATACAAATATGCCTCGGAACGGGATCAGGTTCGTACTCTGATCCCCGCCGATCAAAAAACATTGGTGTAAGAATATGCCAGCCGGTTATGTACGCGTCCGCGGAAACGGTCTGGTTGTCGATGAAGATTCGCTTTTGATGGTCCGGCTGTTTTCTCCTGTAGCGGATCAATGGATCTGGATGCCGCCTGGTGGAGGCGTCCAATTCGGGGAGTCGCTGGAATCGGCTGTTTGTCGGGAAATATCCGAAGAAACCGGAATCCGGGTGGAAGTCGACAGCCTCTGGTATCTGAACGAGATTCTATCGGAGCATATCCACGCCATCGAGTTCTATTACATGTGCAACAAGCGGGGCGGTAGACTACGGACGGGATCGGATCCCGAATATTCGGACGAAGGACAAATTATCAGGGATGTCGGTTTTATACCATTTGATCAGTTGGATCGGCAGGATGTCTATCCGGAATATCTGAGAAAATATTTTGTGACGGATTACCAAAGCGCCGAACCCCGATTTCCCAAAATTATTTAATGATTCGGGACAGGCGTATCTGGTAGTCACCGTATTCCCGGTTCCAGATCATACGTTTGATTTGAAATCCGTTTTTGAATCCGAGTACGACCATCCCGGGATATTTTACTGGAAACGTGTCGTACTGCAGCTCTTTGAACCCCATAGCCGCAGCTTTCGACATCATGGCAAAAAGCAGGCGGGTCGCAATCCCGCGCCGGCGGAACAGCGGGGAAGTCGCCCCTTTGGCGGAATAAAAGATGTCGCGATTCAGGCTGTATCCGATTTTAAACCCGGCAAGCTGCCTTTCACAGTGCGCCGTTAGAAAAAGTATCGGTTGGTGATCCATACGGTTGATCAGCCGATCCTCCCCAAACACCAGCAGATTCAGTTTTAAAACTTCCTCCAGGTGAGCCAAGCCGTCGTCGTCAATGGTTATATCCTTGGTGATTTGACTTTGCATGGATTTTGACTAATTGCGATACAGCGGTATCTTGAAAGTTTGCGTGTTATGCACGCACGTATATATTAGTTTATTATAATATACACACTGTTTTTTTATCTTTCACCCGTTTGATTCTTTTATGAACCAAACGGGCAGCTTAAACAAATTTCGAGCAATTGATGTACGCGGTTGCACTATGAGACCGATTGCATCCCAAAATATCAATCGCATGAAGCATTCATGGCGAAAATTTCCGCAAGCAGGCGCTTGTTTAAAATAAATGGATGTTCCATCTGACCTAATGAATCAATAAATCTAAACAGATGAAAATCCGGATTCAGCAAATCAATGTCACAGTAGGGGACTTGCAGGGAAATACCGATGCAATACTCGGGGCATTGAAGGAGGCGGAAAACAGCGGAGTCGACCTACTGGTATTGCCTGAGCTGGTCGTATGCGGATATCCGCCCATGGATTTGCTTGAACGAAATTCGTTCCTAAAGGCTGTTTATGAACAGACTGACCGGATTATCGTTGCTACCCGCAACACCGGACTCCTGTTTGGTTCAATTCGTCCAAATCCTGCCTCTTCCGGACGGCCTATCTTCAACACCGCAATTCTGGCGCATCAGGGTGAGGTGGTCGATGAGATTTGTAAATCACTGCTGCCCACCTACGATGTGTTCGACGAATTCCGGTATTTCGAACCCAATAAGAACATCCATGTCACCCGATGGGCGGGACGCACCTGGGGGATCACCATTTGCGAGGACATTTGGAACAATCAAAACGAGTACAATTATCACATGTACGATGTGGATCCGGCTTTGCTATTAAAAGAGAAGGGAGCCGGGATACTGATAAACATTTCGGCGTCACCGTTTACCGGCAGTAAACCGGAGAAGCGCGAAAATATGTTGAAGCGACAGGCCAAGCGTTTGGAAATGCCGGTTATCTACTCCAATCAGGTGGGTGCCAACACCGAACTGATATTTGATGGCTCCGGGTCCGTTGTGACACCGGACGGTGAAGTCAAAGTCAGGTTGGCAACTCTGGAGGAGGACTATGGTGATTTTGTGTGGAATGAGGACGGATCGATTCGGGCTGTTCATTCCCATGAAGACTCCCGAACCCATGAAGACTCCCGGAGGCCAGCTAACGTTACATTCCGGGACGCCATCCGGCCGTCAGACAAAATTCAAATCAGTGACGATGCCCGAACGCAGAATACAATTCGAACAAAAGAAAGTGACTTTATACAGGAAAGTGAACACTCCCAGGATGACAGCCAGTCAACGACTTCCGTCAAACCATTTCCCGGAAAAGAAGAACGATTGTATTGCGCACTGGTTTTGGGTTTACGCGATTATGTGGAAAAAAGCGGAATGCCGAAGCGGGTGGTGCTGGGACTCAGCGGGGGAATCGACTCCGCACTTACCGCCGTGATTGCCAAAGAAGCCCTCGGATCACAAAATGTAATGGGGGTCACCATGCCGTCGTCCTACTCGTCAAAAGAGAGTGTCACCGATTCTGAAAAACTTGCGCATAAATTGGGCATCACGTTGCATAAAATGGCGATAAATGAGATTTATGGCGTATTTCTGAAGACTTTGAAACCGTTGTTCGGCGATAGCGATTTCGGAATTGCCGAAGAGAATCTGCAGAGTCGGGCGCGTGGCACCATTCTTATGGCCATTTCCAACAAATTCGGACACCTGCTGCTCAATACCGGCAATAAATCGGAGCTTGCTGTAGGATATTGTACTCTTTATGGTGATATGGCGGGAGGGGTGTCGGTTCTGTCGGATCTCTATAAAACCGAAGTCTATGCTGTTTCCCGGTGGCTGAATGAGTCGTTTTACAAAGAGGAAGTAATTCCAGTGAGTTCCATAGAGAAACCGCCGAGTGCCGAGCTGAGGCCTGATCAGAAAGATACCGATTCGCTGCCGGAGTATGATATACTCGATGGAATTCTGAAGGCGTATATCGAGGATCAATTGCCGGTAGAGCGTATTGCCGATTTGGGCTTTTCCAGAGAACAAGTCCTGAACGTAATCCGGATGGTGGACCGAAACGAATACAAACGGAGGCAGGCGGCACCCGGTTTGCGTATTACTTCCAAGGCTTTCGGGTCCGGGCGAAGACTTCCCATTGTCCAGAGATGGTCTGAAAATTAGATTTACAACACTTTTATTTCGTTTTTCACACATTAGCCGTACTTTATAAAACCTATAATCCGCAATTTTCGGCGGATTGTCCCTGATATCTCAACTGTAACTTCCCTGTGGGGATCAAGTATTGTATCATGAATCACAAACTACTATACGCCACTGGTTTAATCGTTTTCTTCACCTCATCGACATTTGCTCTTGAACGCGAAAGGACGGTGGATTACAGGACTGTCGAGCCTCGATCACTGCATGTGAACCGATCCGGAATTCTGTCTATACCCGGATTTGACCGTCCGGCATCGGCATCAGTTCCGTTTCAGACATCGGAATTTGACGAGTATCATCGGATCGACAAGGAGCTGTTACAGCGACTGGCCTATATCTACCGTGTACATCTTTTATCGATGGAAGCTCAGATCAACGATGATCTGGTATCAGCTGAGGAGTATATCACCGACGGGCTCATGGCCTTACAGAATTTGATGGACGATCATCCCAAAATTCAGAACAACCGGCAGTTTGGAGAACTGTACAGGACCGTTTTGACGGAATATCAGGAATTTTACGGCATTACTGACTCTATTATCGATGTTCAGGGTGAAATTTTCCAGGTTCACAAAGAGTTGCTCAGAGCAGAAGAAGACGACTGGTTTGACAACAAGGTATTTGCATTGCCAGAAAATCTTGACACTGAAAAAACCCAGGTTCCGCTTATCCGAAATCAACAAGTCAACAATCACATCGCCTATCTTACTGTTCGGCGGCCGGAGGTCATGGAACGTTGGCTGGAACGTTCTGCCCGCTATTTTCCGATGATGCGTGAAATTTTCCGGGAAGAGAACGTACCGGAAGAACTGGTCCACCTTGCCATGATTGAAAGCGGTCTGGTCGCTACCGCCAGATCTCATGCCCGGGCAGTAGGTATGTGGCAGTTTATCTTTGCAACCGGATCGGTCTACGGTCTGGAAGTTAACTGGTGGATTGACGAACGGCGTGATCCGGTAAAGGCTACACGGGCAGCTGCACGCCATCTCCGGGATCTCCATGAATACTGGGATGGCGACTGGCATCTCGCCCTGGCTAATTACAATGTGAGCACCCGGCGAATGCTCAGTTCGGTCCGCCTGGCCGGTGGGGAACGCAATTACTGGGAAATCTATCCCTTTCTTCCCAGAGAAACCCGCGGATATGTTCCCGGGTTCATCGCGGCGACACTGGTGGCCATGAATCCGGAAGATTTTGGCTTCGAATCACATTATGACGCTGAACCCTATGAATTTGATGTTGTAGAAATCCAGGGATCGGTGGAATTGGCACTGTTGGCGGAGTGTGCCGGTATCACCGCTCAGGACCTGCGGAATCTGAATCCCGAACTTCTTCGCTGGGCTACACCTCCAGGTGACAACCCTTATCCGCTCAAGATTCCAAAGGGAAATAAAGAGGAATTCCTGGCGGCTTACGAAGAGATACCTGAAGAAAAACGGATTAACGACCTGGTGATCCACACGGTCAAAAGGGGTGAGACACTTGGACTCATCGCCAATCGCTACGGAACGACCGTACGATCACTTTATCAGAGCAATGAAGGGTTGTCGAGCATTATTCATCCCGGGCAGGATTTGGTTATCCCTGTTCCAGGAGGGAGCAATGTGGCAATCCGGACCGACGAGCCGTCACGTGCTCAAACCGCCCGCCTGCGAACCGCTTCGCAAGCGCCGAGTCCGAACAGACCTGCTAATACAGCGGCCGTCACATACGTCGTCAAATCGGGGGATACGGTCGGACATATTGCCGAGTGGTTTAATACCCAGGCATGGCAGATCCGCTCGTGGAACAATATTGGCAATCTTATACGGCCCGGGCAACGACTTACAATTTACGTTCCAGCCAATCAACAGCAGCAATATGCTCAGCTCAATGACATGAGCAGAACGCAACGAAACAGTTTCTCCATAAGTAGTGCTACTACACAAGTATCCACAGTCAGTGATGGTGAATTCAGAGTCTATACCGTTCGACCAAATGACAATCTCACGACCATCGCCCGGACCTTCAATACCAATGTCCGCGCAATACAGAATCTGAATAGTCTTTCCTCAACACGAATCTACGCAGGTCAGACGTTACGGATTCCTAACTGATGCAGATCTGATCTGTTTTTTAAATCGCTATATAATAAATCGCTATATGCGTTATTCATATCGATATTTAATCGTTTTAATGATTTTGGTTGGGGTAACAAGTGCCGGGTTTGTCCAGCAGTCTGATACCTACTTCCTGATCAAGAAAAACTTCACCATTTTCAGCGAAGTCTATGAGAAGCTCTCCAGTATCTATATCGATGAAGTCGACCCCGAGCCGTTGATGCGCCGGGGTATAGATGCGATGCTGGATGAGCTGGACCCTTATACGGTCCTGATCGATGAAACGGAAAGTCGGCAGATGAATATTGTCACGACCGGACATTATGCCGGTGTTGGATTGGAAGTGGGGTCAAGGGGTGGCCGGTTGGTCGTAATAGCACCGGTGGAAGGCTATTCGGCTGAACGCCGCGGAATTCGTGCCGGTGATGTGATCCGAAAAGTCGACGGCAACGATATCGG
>SLQC01000388.1 GCA_007131625.1 Balneolales bacterium
GACAGGTGCATTCGATTCGATGAAAAAATGCCATAAAATGCCGGCTTGTGACAGAAAATCGACCGGGAATTCCATAAAAAAAACAAAAAAAAGAAACCTCCCCTCCAACTGATGGAAGTTTTTTGGCCAAATGAGATGAAGGAGGGGTGGTGAAATAAAAAATCGCTCAATTTAGGTCTGAGTTACCTCTAATTACCCAGGCCTGTAATAATTTCAGGTCACTGATATGATTCACTTGCCCCCTTCCTTAAGCTCAACCGGTCAAGAGTACAGAAACAATCTCAAAATTGAATTGCATCAAGTTTATTGATAGCTTCTTTCAACCTGATCCGTTTCTAACCCCGTATATAATCAGATAACTTATGAATTATTCAAATAATGCATTTTATGAAAATCTTTATTTGCTAAAAGACAATTTTTCACTGCCGGTACTTTTAGCTGTCTTCCTGCTTACCTTTTTGCCTGCTCCCATCCGGGCTTATGAGTCACGTCCCCCGACATTTGAACCGCTGGAAACACTGGTCGATCTGCATGTCGGTGAATCCGCCGAGATCGCTCTCACCGACGGTACATTGGTGGAGCTAACCCTGCTTGAAATCAGCGACGAACGTGACACCACGCCTCAGAACGCCGTTCGGCGCGCATCAGCCACCGTTGTTGTAAACGGTGAAAGGGTTACCATCGATTCCGGGAATTATCACCTTCCTGTGGAAGCCGGAGGAATACAGATCGATATTCCCGTTATTGCAGTCTATTACTACGTTTCCGGAAGTGACGACAGCAACCCGGCCGGCGGGAGATTCGACAGCAAAACGACCGGCGGAAGCGACGACCATAACAAAACCCTGTACGATATCCGAAAGATGGACGATGGCAGCAGCGATCGTGATCGCTGGAAACTGGAAAAAGATGCCCGGCTGCGTCTGTGGCCGGCGGATTCTCCCTTGATTGAACCGGGAACGTTCGTCTATCCCGTACGCCAGCGTTTTTTTTCCAGCGAGACGCAAGGAACCAATGTTCCAACTTTTGTCGATGGCGGTGATCGTCCTGACCGATCATCGGTCTACTACCATGAAGGCTTTGATATCGGTGGCTACGAAGGCAAGACTGATATTGTTGCTGCAACTGATGGAGTGATTGTGAGCATAGGCGATCAGCAGCTGGACGCAGAAAAACATCCTCCGGTGCGTCCGCGCTATGATGTCCTGTATATTCTCGATGACCGCGGCTGGTATTATCGCTATTCTCACCTCAAATCGTTTGAAACCCGGCTTCAACTCGGCGAACGCGTCACCATGGGAGAGAAACTCGGCGATATTGGCAAGGAAGGCGGCAGTGGGGGCTGGGCTCACCTTCATTTTGACATCCATATGCCCGTACCCTCGGGTGAATTCGGACTGGTCTGCCCTTATGCGTATCTTTGGGAGACTTATCTGCGGGATTACAATCCGAATGTCATCGCCGTTGCCAGACCCCATCATCTGGTATATACCGGTGAGTCGGTCGAACTGGACGGCACGCGTTCATGGGTGCCCGACGGCCACATGGATTATGAATGGAGGCTGACTGATGGCACAACAGTTGCCTCTCCGAAATTCCGTACCAGCTACCATGAACCGGGAAGCTACAGTGAAATACTCAAAGTTACCGATGGACAGGGCAATTTGGATTATGACTTTGCCGCAGTTCAGGTACTCGACCCTGATGATGAAGAGCTAATACCCCCGACGCTTCATGCAGCTTACCATCCGACGTTCAACATCCGGGCGGGCGATCCCGTCTATTTTGCTGTCCGTGCTTTCCGGCTGGATCCATCGGAAGGTCAGGAGGCCTGGGACTTCGGCGACGGGAGTCCGGTTGTGATCACTCACTCCCAACCCGGGGATCGGCATAAACCTGATGGTTATGCCGAAACAGTGCATCGTTTCACCGAACCGGGCAACTATATAGTTACCGTACAGCGTACTAGCAATCAGGGCCTCAAAGCGACTGCTCGTTTATTCGTAGAAGTTGGTCCGGACCAACTTCCATAACCGGTTTACCCTCAACAATCAACTCTTTCTGAATTCCGGAATTGGCGAGCCGGGCGGTTGGCCTCGTCGTTGCCTGAAACATAATAATGATTGTCTGAAGCCACAGCATTGTGTGCTGTGATGATACCTAAACCTTCAACCCTATGCGGTGTATCCGTTGCATTAAATACTTCATATATGTTTCCGCCCAAATCACCACGGCAGGACATGAATACTTTCTCCTGCAAACGCAGGATATTACACATGTCCATATGCCAGAATGAATAATCTTTAACAGGGCCGTATTCTTCTGTTACCAATTGATTGTACTCAATGGTCAGTTTTAAAATTTGCAACTGGTTGTGATCCATATATTGAATGGTATAGAATTCATCATCGGATCCCGGCCAGAAAGCGCCTGTTTGGGCCGGTGTATTGACCAATCCGCCTTCCGACATAATAATCCTTCCCGGATAGATTACATCCTCTGAAGTGTTGACAAAAAAAGAACCGACATTTTCCATGGCCGGTGATATAAATGCGGCTGTCAACCGATCCGGATTAGATGGATTTATTTTTACAACCCATTGTGTCCATGTCTCCTGATCGAAGTCGTGAACTCTATAATATATCATTCCCTGCTTATCTGATTGCACGGGTGGCCAATTCAAATAACAGGCTTCTCCCTTTTCGGAGGTATGGATCCCGCCACTTTGCTTGATAAGATCACCGTGAACGCCACCACAGCGATATCATCACTCCGAAATTTCGGGCATACGCCTCACCGACATCCAGAGCCAGTGTGGCTGCGGCCTCAATGGATGGATGGAACATCCCGGTCTTCGTTTCCAACATGAACGACCACTGGTCTTTGCGGTCGGTCAATCCGATGTCCCAGTTACCTTCAAAGTCGTGCACTCTTCCCGCTCCATAATTCCGGCTGTAGGTGGAAAAAAAACGCCAGTCGACCGGACCTGCGTATCCCATCAGCCCCACATGATGACCGACAATCTGATTGTTTACCACCCCGTAATGATCCCGGTCTCCAAATAAAAGTGGATTGCCGATGGCCCTGCCGTAATAAGTCCATCCACCGCGGTATGCCCTGTGATTGTAATAATTGACGTGCTGATGCCGGTCTCTGTGGGGATAGCGGGTCAATCCGTCAAGAGTATTGATGTGTTCGTAGTTGATGGCTTTGATCAGCGGACGGTGTTCGCGTCGCCAATCGGACGGACGATCCGCGCGCCAACGGGTTCGCGAATCGGGCCGAAGCTCGATCCAGGCACCCCACATGCCGTCCCAGGGAGTTCCGAACCGCGCATTCGGTGTATCTTCCAGAATAAATTGGCGGCTGATCGACATTTTATATCGGCCCAGATTGACCATCAAAGCAAAATCATAAGAACCAACATGATTCTGATAACGATTCTGCAGCTCTCCCCCTTCGAAAATTTCCCTGGAGTCGCTGGCAAGAGATATAAAAACATCCCGGAAGGCGCGCAGGTTAACGGGAGCCTCTCCGTGAATCGGCGAATCCCCGCCCCATTGTGCAAAATGTTTGAGTCCTGCCCTGGGGGCAACCGGGGCATCTTCACTGAATATCCGGAGATAGAGATGTTTCTGATGGAGCAGAACGCCGTCGACATATCTGTATTCAGTATCTTCCAACCAACCATGCGCCAGGGATGCATCATAATAGACCACACGCCGGGTTCCCGGGACTGGCTGAAATCCGTCGGTGGCAAAGGTGATTTTGGGCATCGGCCGGGCGTTGTGGGACAGATCCACTGTTCCCATGGAAAGCTCCGGGTGTAGCAGACCGAAATCTTCGCGTTTACGTCCGGCCCAGAGCATAAAATGTCCGTACCCTGCCTGCACATATGCTTCCCGAAGCCGGATTACGGACTGACCGGAGCCCTGAAACAGGATATTGCCACCGGATGCAAGCGAGATACCCGACTCCCGGGTTCTCTTCCAGGATCCGGAAATATTATATGTGGTATTCGCACTATAGCGGTTCAATTCACCGAACCGGTTGGAATGCAACCAGAACGGCATATCTCCAGAACTGCTTACCGCACCCCGCCACTTCCATCCCCAGCTGACATCAGATTGCGAGATCTGTGCATGTGCTTCCTTTCCCGGCATTGCCGATCCGAATGTCATCACCACTGAAGCAACTAACATACACACCATAACCTTCAGACAAAAAAAGCGAAAGCAACTGCTTCGCTTTTTTTGATAACCAAGAATTAATAAAAACACGATATCTCTAATAAAAACATGAACGTTCCATCGGCAAATAATCAACGGTAACCAGGAATCAATTATCTAAACAAAAGGTAATGTCACTAATCAGGCAATTTTTGTAAAATACAAACTTCAATTTCTATAAACTTTCATGATTCTATTCGCAAACTTTGTAATAAGATGTTACATGGTTAAAAAATATTCGGATTCTGAAAATATCGCCAAATAATACTCGTACTTCAGGTACAAAGGATTTAAATGAATTGCATCCGAATACTAATAATCAACCATAAAACGGGTAGCTATTATGTATAAGAATGTATTGGCATTAATTTCCCTTTTCATCATCGGAATAGCAGCATGTGATCCTGATCCGCCGGATCCGCGAGAGGTACAGCAGGAAGATCCGGAGGAGATATTACCTGAAGAACAAACAGATATGGGTGAGTCGGCGGATACCAATGCTGACGAAAACAGGATTGTATTATCAGGTTCCGAATAGTATTTTTATTCACGCCTTCCACACCTGTCCGGGCTTCACCCCTACCCGGCCATTCATTGCATTTCGGGTGTCTACGATACAGTCGGACCATCCGGCCAGTGCATCGTAATCCACATTGGCGTGATCGGTGGCTATTACAACCGCATCAAAATCGGAGATTACCGCTTCATTCCATGCGACCGACTCTGTCCCGGCCCAGTGGGGATGCTCGCGAGTTGGACGAATAACCGGCACATACGGATCGTAATACGCCACTTCGGCACCCATTTTATTGTATAAATCCATCAGTTTGTAGGTGGGTGATTCGCGGTCATCGTCCACATTGGGCTTGTAGGCCAGGCCAATCAGCAATATCCGACTGCCGTTGACCGCTTTTTTGTGCGCATTGAGGGCGTCGATTGTCCGGTGCACCACATAGTTCGGCATGTCGGTGTTGATTTCGCCGGCCAGTTCAATAAACCGGGTGTTTTGCTCGAATTCGCGCGCTTTCCAGGTCAGGTAAAAGGGATCGATCGGGATGCAGTGTCCGCCCAGGCCCGGACCCGGTGTGAATTTCATAAAACCGAATGGTTTGGTAGCGGCTGAGTCGAGCACTTCGTGAATATCGATGCCCATCGAATGGTAGACGATTTTGAGTTCGTTGACCAGCGCGATGTTGACCGACCGGAAGATGTTTTCTGTAAGCTTCACAGCCTCGGCAGTGTTTGTATCGCTTACCGGGACAGCCTGCACTATCGCCGATTCATACAACGCCATCGCAAGTTTCAGCGCATTGGCACCATGTCCGCCCACTACTTTGGGAATCTTCGCTGTATTGAAATCAGTATTACCCGGATCTTCGCGCTCGGGACTATATGCCACATAAAAATCGGTTTCAGCGCTGAGTCCGGACCCCTCCTCCAGCAGCGGGATGATAAGCTCCCTGGTCGTGCCAGGCCAGGTAGTCGATTCCAGGACGACCAGCTGCCCTTTGCGCAGATGCTGTGCTACCGTTCGCACCGTCGCCTCAACAAAACTCATATCCGGTTCGCGGTGCCCATCCAGCGGCGTCGGTACACAGAGCAGAACAGCGTCAGCCTCCGGTATGAGGTTGAAGTCGGTGGTCGCCTCGCAGATGTCCGACTTGGCCAGTATCTGCATCATTTCGTACCCCAGGTGTTTGATGTAGGGATGTCCCTCGCGGATGCACGCAATTTTTTTTGCGTCGATGTCGAAGCCGATAACCGGCATCTGCTTATTGTGGAACGTCCACATTAGCGGCAAGCCGACATAGCCGAGTCCTACAATACCCACTGTAAAGTTTCTTGAAGCTATTCTCCTAATTAGTTGATCCACAGCTAAATGTAAACTGCTGCTTTTATCCATTTGCGTATTGTTAATTAATTGTGATCAGTTTGAATACGCAAAATATAAACAATATTACCCACTTCTGGCTCTTTTTATAATGATATTGTATAGTGCAGAAAATAAATACGTTATATCAGTCATCAACGGCCGCTCTGAATACCTGATCAGATAGTGATACTCAGATTGTTGCACTTCTTCAAAGCTTTAAGGAAGATCTGCATAATATGGGGGAATCAATCCGGGTTTATGCAGATTCCTAAGTTCCTGCAAGTCCTTGTCATACAAACCAAGCTTATGTGCACTAAGCGGCCGTACTCCGACAAGTTTGATATCTCCTTTTATGAGATTATAAAACATCGGGAGTTCGTCAATCCAATATTTTCGCAGGATACGCCCCCAAAATGTAACCCGGAAATCATCATTGACTTTATCTCCATTATGTAACCCGGATTTTTGAAAAGCATATTCTTGCAAATATTCAGCATAGGGGTGCATCGTCCGGAATTTAAGCATTTTAATCTCTTTCCCTCCCTTTCCTGTTCTTTTCAAGCGAACAAGCAGACCATAAGTAGGGTCCATTTCATATAAAGGAGCTTTGCATTTTTTTACTGTAAACCAGGTGATCCCGTCAATGGCGCGATATGATTGAATAGAAAACCCGCAGGATTTAAGACGTCCAAGCACTTCGGTAAGTGAAACGACACGATTTTTACCATGTGTAATTGAAAAAAACAAACGCCTGGTCACGGACCATTTCGGAAAAACTCTTTTCACAATAAAGAGGAGAAACAAGTAAGGATAGCTGATGAACCACGGATACTTGTCCCGCAGCCGGGTGCGCAATTGATAATAGGTTTCCACGCACCCGATATAGAGACCACCGGGTTGTAAAGAGCGATTGATCGCCTCAAAATACTTGTTGAGATAACGGACATTATTGACTCTCCGGTAGCAGATCAGGCTTTTATGGGTATTCAGCGGCAATGCATCAGAAGCCTTGTTGGAGGCTTTGCGCAGGACAAAATTCATCTCCGCTGATCCGTTTAGTGTCTGATGAACAAAATGTTCGACCTGCGATACCGGATTTTCGTAATTCTCCCCTTTGTCAGTGTAAACCGGATTGCATACACCCGATTCCCTTACTTTTGTATCGTCAAGTATATCTTCCATTACATGCATATTTTTTTTATGTAGATTCTGACAAGTGATGAACCGCCCGCTTTTACTATGACTTAAAGCTTATTAATGACTTATCACTCGTATTGTGCGTAAAAAAAACTTGATTATGAAAAAAACATAATATTATAAGTATTTCTTAATATATGGCAATTTTTATTAAGTTCCATTAATAATTTAACTGGTACACAAAATGACGGACATGCAGTACGAAATTCTCTGTCTGATGCTTTACCCAGGAAGTACTTCACTGCCGGATTCCGGACAGATCACTCACTATGTCCATAGAGTTCCGGCCGTTTTCCGTTTGGGTTGAACCCGGTAATCTTTTCAGCAAGTTCAGGATCTTCAATATCCATTAGTGACCCGGGGCGGGGAATAGTTTTGACCCGTGGCATCTTAGCCGGATCCAGCACTC
>SLQC01000042.1 GCA_007131625.1 Balneolales bacterium
CAGAGTTAACACCATCTCTTTCTCCGGTTCAATGGCAATAGAAAAAAGTTTGGCATACTCGTGGACACCAGTTCCCCTGCCGGAAATAACCGTTCCGCCGGCGGCACCGGCATCTTTTGAAGCATTGATAATCTTGTCACAGAATCCTTTGTTTACAATGGTTATAATCAGATCAAATTGTGCGGTTTCATCCATCGATTTAAGCGGTTGATGTTTGGGTTTCTGTTTTATTTTCTGAATGTGTACGGCACCGGTAAACTTGGTTATGTCCAAAATAAAAGCAACTCCGTTACCCGGCTTGCCCATTTTTACACTTTTACAGATTATATCCAGTACTTCTTCCGCATGTTCATCGGAAACGACCGTCAGCACGATGTCTTTAACTGGTTCCATGGGGATTCCCCAAAAGGTTTTGCAGGAATTTGACTCGGTCCCTGTGCCCCGCAAAATGGTGGCACCTTCTGCGTGCTTCCGGCGGGAAGCCTTGATCAGTTTGGCAGATTGATCCTGGTTTACGATACTGATTATCAGTTTTTGACAATTTTTTAGCAGATCAATCATCACGTCGTTCCTTCCAGGCGTATAAAAGTCCAAGTATTAGTACGGATAATATCGGCGCCAGCGCCACCAGCGCAATCATTCCGAAACTGTCGACCATAGGATCGCGATCAGCCATTACCTCACCGACACCAAGGGCAATCGCCATAATAAACGTTACGGTCATAGGCCCTGTAGCCAGATCACAGTGAACTGCAGCAGAAAGATAATAAGCGTGACAGGTATGATAGCCCAGATGACTTCTTTTACAGTTTCCCGTACGTTTTGCACAATTCGAAATTACAGGGTTGGTGACAGATGATGGAATTACCGGAATATTGGTGAATTTCGTCCTTATAAACCAGAAGTGAGGTGATAAAGTTCTGGTAACAAATCAACTGATCCGGAAAAATTTCTTTTTCTCTTCAAGGTGTGGTAAGAACGCTTTTTTCAATTCCCGATGAGTCGGGTCGTTAAGGTGTGGGTCTTTTGCAAGTAGTTCAATCGCAGTCTGTTTCGCTCGTTCAAGCAGATACTGATCGGAAAGGATGTCTGCATAACGGAATTCGGGCAGACCGCTCTGGCGGGTTCCCAGAAAATCCCCCGGTCCCCTTAGTTTCAGGTCAGCTTCGGCAATCCGGAAACCGTCGGAGGTCTCCTCCATGGTGGCCAGGCGGCTGCGGGCTTCCTTGCTCTGGCGTACATCGGTCATGAGCAGACAATAGCTCTGTCGTTCTCCCCGGCCGATCCGGCCTCGGAGCTGATGTAGCTGGGAGAGCCCGAATCGCTCAGCATGCTCGACAACCATGATCGAAGCGTTGGGCACATTGACCCCGACTTCGATAACTGTAGTGGAGACAAGTATTTGAATCTGGTTTTTCATAAAACCCCGCATTACAGCCTCTTTTTCATCCAAGGTCATGCGGCCGTGCAGCAGTCCGACTGTATGGTCAGGAAAATCGAACCGGACCTGGTCAAACCCCTCAGTGGCGTTTTTCAGGTCCATCGCCTCCGATTCTTCAATAAGAGGGTATACGACATAGATTTGGCCACCATCCTGCAATTGACGGTTCATCAGATAGTATGCTTCTTTGCGTTCGCTTTCCCTTAATATATTCGTGCGTACCGTTTTGCGGCCAGGTGGAAGGTCGCGAATAACAGAAAGATCGAGGTCACTGTACAGGGTCATGGCCAGTGACCGGGGGATGGGGGTAGCTGACATGACCATAATATGTGGATGCTCACCTTTGTCACGTAGCAACGCGCGTTGAGACACCCCGAAACGGTGCTGCTCGTCGATGATAGCGAGTCCGAGACGGTGAAACCGGATAGCATCCTGAATCACAGCATGGGTGCCGATGACAATATTAGCGGTGCCACCGGCGATGTCGGACAAAATATCGTCACGAAGCGCCTTTTTCTGATTACCGGTGATGAGCCGGATATTTACACCCAGCGGTGAAAGCCAATGATCAAACGTGTGAAAATGCTGTTCAGCAAGAATTTCCGTAGGAGCCATCATCGCCGCCTGATAGCCGTTGTCTATGGCCATGAGTATGGCGCCGATGGCTACCACTGTTTTCCCCGAGCCGACATCTCCCTGCAACAGGCGATTCATTTGACAGCCGGATCGCAAATCCTTTTTGATATCCGTAAGCGCATTTTTTTGACCCGATGTCAGTTCAAACGGGAGTACGGCATTAAAAAATTTACTGGTCAGGGGTTTGGTACGGCCCATTACAGGACCGGGAGCCTTGTCGAATACTTCTTTTTTCAGAGAAACGACACTCAGTTCAAAAAGGAAAAGTTCTTCAAACTTAAAGCGTTCCAGTGCTTTTATGTGCTTTTCGGGAGATTCAGGTTCGTGTATCCACCGAAAAGCGGTATTTCGTTCGGGGAGTTGAAAGCGTTTGAGGACTTCATCGGGGAGGAACTCCTGGAAACGGATGCGATCAAGTGTGAAGAGTATCCATTTTTTTAGGAGTCCGGATGTGATATAGGCGTCGCGAAAAGAACGATTTCCGGGATATACCGGTACTATCCGGGCGAAAGATTGGTCGTCGCTGGAATCCGTCCCGGAGAATTGTTCTACTTCCGGGTGTGCCATGGACAAAAAACGACCATATCGTTTTACAGTACCGAAAAAAGCGGCATCGGAACCTATTTTGAGAGTTTTTTTAAAATAGGATATACCTTTGAACCAGACCCCTTTCAACTGACCGGTTTCATCCTGAAGAATAGCTTCCAGCCGTTTTTTTCTGCCGAACCCACTTTCCCTGACTGAGGTGATTTTACCAATCACCGTAACTTTCTCACCGCTGCCGTGCAATTGACGAATACCGAGAACTTTTCTACGGTCAATATAGGTTCTCGGGAACAACTGGACGAGTTGATCGGGTGTTTTGACGCCCGATTCATGCAGCGCTTTATCCCTTTCAGGGCTTATTCCGTTAATGTCGGTTAATTTCAACTGTTATACTGATATATATCGGTTATTGTATTCAAGTTAATACGGTATCGTAAAAATCGGTAAATGGTAGAGGTATCCGGTAGTAAACAGCATAAATAAATATTTCGGGTTGAATCTATTTGCAATAGATAACAGGAATTCCATATATTTGCAGACTCTTTAACATCCATGACCAAACAGAAACAACCGTGCCAACGATACAGCAGTTAATCCGTAAAGGCAGAAAGAACAAAACTAAGAAAACTACAGCTCCTGCGCTACAAAACAGCCCGCAGCGCCGCGGGGTGTGTACGCGTGTCTACACAACTACACCCAAAAAGCCTAATTCGGCATTGCGTAAAGTAGCTCGTGTTCGTCTAACAAACGGAATTGAAGTAACAGCCTATATCCCCGGAGAAGGGCATAATCTACAGGAGCACAGCATTGTGCTTATCCGTGGCGGACGGGTGAAGGATTTACCGGGTGTGCGTTATCACATTGTCCGGGGTGCACTGGATACCGCAGGTGTTGATGACCGACGACAACGTAGAAGCCTGTATGGTGCTAAAAGGCCCAAACAGTAAGGGTTTTGTAATGTTAACTTTTTAGTTATTTGACCAATGCGAAGAAGAAGTGCCGAAAAAAGAATTGTAAAGCCAGATCCGGATTTTGCAGATAAATCTGTTTCCCGGTTCATAAACTGTCTGATGAAAGACGGCAAGAAAACTACGGCTCGTAATATACTGAAACAGGCTTTTTCGGTGATTGAAGAAAAAACGGGCAAAATCGGGATCGATGTGTTTAAAGATGCACTGAATAATACTGCTCCTGTTATTGAAGTAAAAAGCCGCCGGGTTGGCGGTTCTACATACCAGGTCCCTGTTGAGGTCCGGCCGGAACGAAGCACAGCTCTTAGTATGCGCTGGCTGATCCGGTCCGCCAAAGCCAGAAATGACAAATCAATGTCAGCGCGCCTTGCACGCGAGATTATGGATGCAGCAAATAATGAAGGTGGCGCCGTTCGCAAGAAGGATGAAACCCACCGAATGGCCGAAGCCAACAAGGCCTTCGCTCATTTTCGATTTTAGAATTTACGTATAAGAACAACATGTCAGCGACTGCAGCAAGCAATAAGAAAGTTATCGAGCAGATAAAGAAGACGCGTAATATCGGTATCATGGCCCACATTGATGCCGGTAAGACGACGACGACCGAACGCATTCTGTTTTATACCGGTATCAGTCACCGTTTGGGAGAGGTCCACGACGGAGCGGCCACCATGGACTGGATGGAACAGGAACGGGAACGGGGTATCACAATTACCTCAGCCGCTACCACCTGTTACTGGAACGATCATCGCATCAATATTATCGACACCCCCGGCCACGTGGACTTTACCGTGGAGGTAGAGCGATCCCTTCGGATTCTGGATGGTGCCGTTGCCGTTTTTTGTGCTGTGGGAGCTGTACAGCCTCAGTCGGAAACCGTGTGGCGCCAGGCCAACAAATACGGAGTGCCCCGCATGGCTTTTGTTAACAAAATGGATCGCACCGGCGCCGACTTTTACAATGTGATCGAACAGATGAAGATCCGGTTGAAAGCCACACCTGTTCCGCTCCAGATTCCAATCGGTTCGGAAGACAACTTCCGGGGCGTTGTGGATCTTATGAGCATGCGTGCTTTTATCTGGGATGATGAAACTCAGGGCAAGGCATTTGAAGAAAATGAGATTCCGGAAGATCTTCGCGAAAAAGCAGAAGAATTGCGTAAAGTGATGATCGAGTCAATCGCCGATTACGACGATACACTCATGGAAAAATATCTCATGGAAGAGGATATTTCTGAGGGAGAGATGGAGTTGGCGCTGCGCAAGGCTACACTTGATCTGAGTATTACCCCGGTACTTTGTGGTTCCGCTTTCAAGAATAAAGGGGTACAGACGTTGCTTAATTGTATTGTGAAATACATGCCGTCCCCAATGGATGTTGACGCCATTGAAGGCTCATCACCTGACAATCCCGAAGAGAAAAGAACGCGCCGTACCAGTACCGAAGAGCCATTTTCCGCACTTGCTTTTAAAATCATGACAGATCCCTATGTCGGAAAACTGACATTTATTCGTGTCTACTCAGGTGAATTGACGGCAGGTTCCTATGTGCTGAATGCATCAACCGGCAAGAAAGAGCGTATCGGCCGGCTCCTCAAAATGCATGCCAATTCAAAAGAAGATATCGAAAGCGTACGCGCTGGTGATATCTGTGCTGTCGTCGGCATCAAAAGCGTGCATACCGGCGACACGCTTTGTAGTGAAAAGTCACCAATTCTTCTGGAGCAGATGGTCTTCCCTGAACCGGTTATCAAACTTGCCGTTGAACCGAAGACCAAAGCCGACAACGACAAACTGACCACCGGACTCGCCAAACTGGCGGAAGAGGACCCCACTTTTAAGGTGAAAGTGGACGATGAGACGGCACAGACTACGATTGCTGGTATGGGTGAACTTCACCTGGAAGTCATTGTCGATCGTCTAAAGCGTGAATTCAAGGTGGAAGCCAATGTTGGTCAACCCCAGGTATCATACCGTGAAGCGATCACAAAATCGGTAATCCACCGTGAAATCTACAAGAAACAGACAGGTGGAAGAGGTAAATTTGCCGATATTCAATTTGAAATCATTCCGATCGAAGGTAACACCGGATTTGAATTTGTCGATGAAATCAGAGGTGGTAATATTCCTCGTGAATTCATTTCATCCGTGGAAAAAGGGTTCAAGGCAGCTCTTTCTACCGGTGTATTGGCTAATTACACCGTCGAGGGTGTAAAAGTAAGAATATTTGACGGATCGTATCATGATGTTGACTCTGATGCCATAAGCTTTGAAATGTGCGCAAAAATAGGTTTCAAGGCAGCTGCACGCAAAGCATCACCTATTTTACTCGAACCTGTGATGAAAGTGGAAGTTATTACTCCGGAAGAGTATATGGGTGATATCATCGGTGACCTTAACAGTCGTCGCGGAGTCATCGGTAAAATGGATAATCGGATTGAAGGCTCCGTAATCGATGCGGAAGTACCCCTTTCCGAAATGTTTGGTTATTCCACTCATTTACGATCACTGTCTCAAGGCCGTGCAGTTTATTCTATGGAGTTTGAAAAATATGCACCGGTTCCTGAATCGGTCGCAAAAGAAGTTATTGAAGACAAAATTAAATTGTAAAGCACAAATTGTAAAGAACAAGACGTTTAGCTATGGCAAAAGAAACTTTTGAACGGACTAAGCCGCACGTAAACATCGGAACGATCGGGCACGTGGATCACGGCAAGACGACCCTGACCGCAGCGATTACCAAGATCCTGGCCAAGAAGTACGGAGGAGTGGCCAAGGAGTTTGCTGATATTGACAATGCTCCGGAAGAGCGCGAGCGCGGAATTACGATTGCCACAGCTCACGTGGAGTACGAGACCGAGAAGCGTCACTATGCGCATGTTGATTGTCCGGGCCACGCCGACTATGTAAAGAACATGGTAACCGGAGCGGCCCAGATGGACGGGGCGATTTTGGTTGTGGCGGCTACCGACGGCCCGATGCCCCAGACCCGCGAGCACATTCTTCTGGCCCGTCAGGTGGGTGTACCGCAGCTTGTTGTGAGCATGAATAAGGTAGATCTGGTGGATGATGATGAGCTTCTGGAGCTGGTTGAGTTGGAGGTTCGGGAGCTTTTGAGCAAATATGAGTTTGACGGAGACAATGCTCCTGTGATCCCGGCATCGGCATTAGGTGCTCTGAACGGCGAGGAGCAGTGGGAAGAGAAGATTCTCGAATTGATGGCAGCTGTGGACGATTACATTCCCACACCGCAGCGAGATGTGGACAAGCCATTTCTGATGCCTGTGGAGGACGTATTCACCATTACCGGTCGTGGAACCGTAGCGACGGGCCGGATCGAACGGGGTGTGATCAAGATCAACAGCGAGGTGGACATTGTCGGCATGCGGGAAGAGAAGATGAAGTCGGTGATAACGGGTATCGAGATGTTCCGCAAGATGCTGGACGAAGGCCAGGCAGGCGACAATGCGGGCTTGCTGTTGCGGGGAATAGACAAGGATGCTTTGATCCGCGGGATGGTGATCTGCAAGCCGAACTCGGTAACCCCGCACAAGAAATTTACTTGCGAGGTCTATGTACTGAGCAAGGATGAAGGCGGCCGTCACACGCCGTTTTTCAAGGGTTACCGTCCGCAGTTCTATTTCCGGACCACCGATGTGACCGGGATATGTGAGTTGCCGGAAGGCGTGGAGATGGTGATGCCGGGCGACAATGTGGCCATGGAAGTGAACTTGATCCAGCCGGTAGCCATGGAAGAAGGGCTTCGGTTTGCGATCCGTGAAGGCGGTCGTACGGTAGGAGCCGGCGTGGTAAGTAAAATTCTGGACTAAGGGTCATCCTGGTCCGGAGATAACGTACAGGCCCTGAAAGATACGTACGGGTGTAGCTCAATTGGCAGAGCAACGGTCTCCAAAACCGTAGGTTGGGGGTTCGAGTCCCTCCACCCGTGCAACTCCGATTGGCATAATTAATGATATGAACAAGATCACAGAATATTTTCAAAGTGTGAAAAAGGAGATGAGTAAAGTCTCCTGGCCCACACAACAAGAACTCATCGACAGTACGGTTATCGTTGTGGTGTTCTCCATCATCGTCTCCCTTTTTATTTTC
>SLQC01000389.1 GCA_007131625.1 Balneolales bacterium
CGCCCATGTGTGCGCCGGCGTTTTCGAAAATATTCCACAGAGTCTCGCCATCGTAGTACGTGGTTTTGAGCTCTTCGCGGACCAGTGTCGTTGCAGGCACCACATAGGTTTCGATGCCAACCTGGTGCCCTTTGATGATATTCGCGGCCGCCACAAAGTCAGTGATTTTACCACCGGTGCAGGATCCGATATACGCTCGGGTAAGCGGAGTGCTTTTGACCTCGGTGACGGTCGCTTTGTTGTCCGGCGAATGCGGCTTGGCGACCATCGGCTGCAGATCGGAGGATTTATAGACCTTAACACTGTGATATTTTGGATCCGGATCGTTATAAAGCGGAGTGAAATCCTTGTTGGTTCTCTGACGCACATAGTCAAATGTTACATCATCCGGTTCAATCACACCATTCTTGCCACCACCCTCGATGACCATGTTGGTCAGGGTCATACGTCCTTCCATATCCATGTTCATCACACCGTCACCGGCAAATTCCATGGCGCGATAGGTGCCACCATCCACGCCGATGTCCCCAATGATCTGAAGTATCAGGTCTTTTGCCATGATATACGGAGGGATGTCCCCTTCAAAAATGAATTTCATGGTTTCAGGAACTTTGACCCACAACTTTCCGGTACCCATGATGAAACCGGCGTCGGTGTTGCCAATGCCGGTGGCGAACTGTCCAAACGCTCCAGCAGTACAGGTGTGAGAATCGGTTCCAAAAAGCACCTCACCCGGACGGGTAAAGCCTTCTTCCGGCATCGCAACGTGGCAAACACCCTTGTACCGCTCGGTGCCGACATCATAATAGTGGGGCAGGTCCTGGTCAGCAGCAAATGCACGAAGAATATCGACATTTCGATTGGCGTACTTGTCGTTAGTGAAGATATAATGATCGGGAATGATGACGATTTTGTCTTTATCCCAGACGCGGGCGTCGTCACCGAATTCCCGTTTAAAGATTCCTATGGTGGGTGGGCCGCAGACATCGTGGGTCATCAGAACATCCACGTCCACCCAAACGGTTTCGCCGGCATCAACATTTTTACGGCCGGATGCTTTGGCCAGAATTTTTTCGGTTAAAGTCATTGACATGATTTACGGTCGATTTAAGTATTCTTGCATGGTTTCTTTGATAAAAGTGCTGCTGAGTCCACCTCCACCACCACCAGAGATAAGTTCGACGAGGTCCTCGTCCACCATCACTTTTTTCTTGTCGGCAATGGCGATGAACGCATCGTATGCTTTGTCCATTTCATCCCTGGAAAGGTCGTATCCGAGTTGCTTTAAACGGGCGTGGAGCGCACGACGGCCAGAGTGTTTGCCGAGAACGATATTGTTGGAAGAGAGTCCTACCGAATTCGGGGTCATAATCTCGTAGGTCAGCGGGTTTTTCAACACGCCATCCTGGTGAATTCCTGCCTCGTGTGAAAAAGCGTTCTGTCCGACAATAGCTTTGTTCACCTGGACCTCCATCCGTGTGATTTCGCTCAACATTTTGCTGGTTGGGTAGATTTCGGACGTTTTGATGTTGGTTTTCTGTTGAAATTCCGGATTGCGTGTGTGAACCGCCATAACTATTTCCTCGAGTGATGCATTTCCGGCACGTTCTCCGATTCCGTTGATGGTGCACTCCAGCTGTTGTGCGCCATTGCGGATCGCCATAAGCGAGTTTGCGACAGCGAGTCCCAGGTCGTTATGACAGTGCACGCTGAGGATCGCCTTGTCGATGTTGGGAACACGTTCACGCAGGGTTTTTATCAGTTCACCGAATTCCCAGGGCATGGCGTAACCGACAGTATCGGGAATATTGATAACCCGGGCGCCGGCGTCGATAGTCGCCTCGACGATTTCACAGAGAAAGTCGATGTCTGTCCGGGTGGCGTCTTCGGCGGAAAACTCCACTTCCGGGCAAAGGCTATTTGCATATTTCACCGCTTCAACTGCCTCCCGGAGCACTTCCCTGGGTGATTTCCTGAGCTTGTGCTCCATATGGATATCGGAAGTGGCGATAAAGGTATGGATACGCGGCTTTTTTGCAAATTTGAGCGCTTCCCAAGCCCGGTCGATATCACCTTTTCTGGCTCGGGCGAGTCCGGCTACCGTACATTTTGTGATATTTTTTGCAATCTGTCGGGCTGCCTGAAAATCGCCATCCGATGAGATAGGAAAACCGGCTTCCAAAATATCCACTCCAAGTAGTTCCAGTTGCGCGGCTAATCGAACTTTTTCGTCCAGATTCATGCTGAATCCGGGTGCCTGTTCACCGTCACGCAGTGTCGTATCGAAGATATGGAATCGTTTCTTCATGATTGGGAGTGGTTTTCAGTGGTGATTTTTTGCTGTTGGAGATAATAGGCCATACTTTCCATCAGCGCTTGCCAGCTGGCTTCGATGATATTTTCGGATACACCGACAGTACCCCAGCTGGCACCGTTGTTATGTGAGTCGATAAGTACGCGAACCTTTGCCTTGGTTCCGTCTTTTTCGTTGAGCACGCGGACTTTATAGTCCGACAGCTGCATCTGGTTCACCTCGGGGTAGAATTTGCAGAGTGCCTTGCGAAGGGCGGAATCGAGCGCATGGACCGGGCCATTACCGGAAGCGGCGGTATGCTCTTCCTCGCCGTTAACCAGCAAACGGATGGTCGCTTCGGAGCGTATTTCCGCCCGATCGTTTTTTTCGATAATGACGCGAAATCCTTTCAGCTCGAACAGGTCTTGCCATTCGCCTGTGATCTTCCGGATCAGCAGGTCAAGTGATCCTTCGGCCGCTTCAAACTGGTATCCTTCGTTTTCAAGGCGCTTGAGCGTCTGCACAATTTCGGGCACTTTGTCGCCGTAGGATTGCAGGTCAATGCCGAGTTCGTCGGATTTGAAATAGATGTTGCTTTTCCCGGAAAGGTCGGACACCAGTACCCGTCGGGTGTTGCCGATCTGCTCCGGTACAAGATGTTCATAGGTGGAGGGATCCTTCATTACGGCGCTTACGTGTATACCGCCCTTATGGGCAAACGCGCTTTTGCCGGTAAATGGCTGATGATCCATGGGAGCCACATTGGCCACCTCGCTGACATAGTGGGAGAGTGAGGTCAGTTTCTCCATTTTCTCATTACTGATGCAGTCGTAATTCATTTTCAGCTGCAGGTTCGGGATGACCGAGCAGAGATTTACATTGCCGCAGCGTTCGCCATAGCCGTTGATCGTGCCCTGGACATGCCGACACCCGTTTTCCACGGCGACCAGGGTGTTGGCGACGGCCAACTCTCCGTCGTTATGAGCGTGGATGCCGATAACCATATCGGGGAAGCGGGCTACGACGGTACGTACGATCTCTGCCACTTCGTGGGGGAGGCTGCCCCCGTTGGTATCGCACAGCACCAGTGCCGATGAACCCGCCTGAGCGGCATTTTCCAGGGTTTCAAGCGCATAGTCAGGGTTGTCTTTGAATCCGTCGAAGAAGTGCTCGGCGTCGTAGATCACTTCCTTGTCACGGGCGGTCATATAGGCGATCGACTGCCGGATCAGATCCAGGTTATCATGTTCGGTAATACCGAGTGCCTGTTTTATATGAAAGAGCCAGGTCTTGCCGAAAATGCAGACTGCGGAGGTTCCGGCCTCGACCAGCGCCTGGATATTTTCATCGGTTTCCGGCGTATTGCCGTGGCGCATGGTGCTGCCGAAAGCTACCAGCCGGGCATGGTTGAATGAGTGCTGCCGGGCCATGTTGAAAAAATCCAGGTCCTTGGGATTGGATCCCGGCCAACCGCCTTCGATATAATCAATGTTCATCTGGTCCAGTCGCCGGGCGATGCGCAACTTGTCTTCGGATGAGAAGGAGATGCCCTCGCCCTGGGTGCCGTCGCGCAGCGTGGTGTCAAACAGGTCTATTGATCGATTTTTCATATGTTTTTTTTCTGATTCAAGCGGGCAGATGGAGCATTTATGGCTTATCCACTCGCATGTATGTCAGAGATTTCATGTGTTTATATCATTCGATTATTAAGGTCGCTTGGGTATTTCATGAATCTGTCACTCCTTTTTTATCCAGCTCATCATGTCACGCAGCTCGCTGCCGATCATTTCAATGGGAAGACGGTCATGTTTGCGTCGCAATGCTTCCAGTGAAGGACGTCCTGCCCGGTTTTCCAGTATCCATTCACGGGCAAACTGGCCGTTCTGTATATCGGCAAGAATCTGCTCCATTCGCTTGCGTGTTCCAGCGTCGATCACTTTTGGTCCGGAAGTCATACCACCGTATTCGGCCGTGTCACTAACCGAGTAGTACATACCGGCAATTCCGCCTTCATACATCAGGTCGACAATCAGCTTCATTTCATGCAAACATTCGAAATAGGCGATTTCCGGTTTGTAACCGGCTTTGACCAGAACATCGAATCCGGTGTTGATCAACTCGGTAACCCCACCGCACAAAACTGCCTGCTCGCCGAACAAATCAGTCTCGGTCTCTTCTTCAAAAGTGGTTTCGATGACACCTGCACGAGTTCCGCCGATACCCTTGGCATAGGCCAGTGCGAGATCGCGGATATTTCCGTCGGGATCCTGGTGGATGGCGAACAGGCAGGGGACGCCGGCTCCCTCGGTATAAACGCGACGAACCAGGTGGCCGGGTCCTTTCGGGGCGACCATGAACACTCCAATGTTTTCCGGCGGGACGATCTGGCTAAAGTGGATATTGAACCCGTGTGCAAATACCAATGCATTGCCGGATCTCAGGTTCGGTTTAATATCGGTTTCATAGACATCCTTCTGCTTCTCATCTGGCAGCAACACCATCACCACATCCGCTTTTTTGGTGGCTTCGGCTGTTTCGAAAACTGTGAGACCGTCAGCTTCCGCCTTCATCCATGATGCGCTGTCCCTGCGAAGTCCCACAATTACCGACACCCCGCTTTCATGAAGATTTCGGGCGTGTGCATGACCCTGGCTACCGTAACCCAATACGGCTACCGTTTTATTTTCCAGTTCAGAAAGATCGGCGTCGTTGTCATAATAGAGTTTCATCTGTTAAGTATTATTTTATGATTTAGAATGTCAATTGGAATATCCATGGTTTAATCATGCGATTGTTGTATATCGAAGGTTTTCGCTATGGATGTTTCATGAGTATGTCATATGCTTAAGAATTTGTTTATTATTGGTTTGAAAATAAGGAAATTTTCTCAATCTTTCTTCTGGTATTCCCGTTTCATGGCGACAGTTCCGGTTCGGGCTACCTGTCGGAGCCCAAACGGCTCAAACATACCGATGGCCGCATCCACCTTGTCTTTCCGACCGGTGATTTCGATGGTCAGGCTTTCCTGACTGATATCGATCACCTTGGCGCGGAATACATTGGCAACCTGAATGATTTCGGACTGTTTCTCTTTGGTGGAGACTACCTTGATTAGCGCCAGCTCCCGTTCTACATGAGGGAGGAATGTGAGGTCCTCGACACTGACTACATCCACCAATTTACCCAGCTGGAGAATGATCTGATCGATAATCCGTTTGTCACCGTGTGTGGTAATGGTACAGCTGGCCATTTTGTCTTCTTCGGCTTCGCCGATACTTATACTGTCTATATTGAATCCCCGTCCGGTGAAAAGTCCGGCTATGCGAGCCAGAGCATTGAAATGGTGGTTCACCTTCATGGAGATGGTGTGCTTCTTGCCTTTTATTGCGCCTTCGGGCATGGTGGTATAGATTTGGGAAATAGTGTTAGGTTATTATATATGAGAATTCATCTTCGAGTTTTGCAGATGCCGGTTACAGGCCGGCATGAAAAATAAAAAACCGGACCATAAACGATGTTGCCGATATGATCCGGCTTTAAGGTCATTCATCATTTCTCCGGTTGCACAGGGAAGGGAGTGTCAATGACTTCGTCGACCGAGGCTCCCGGCGGGATCATCGGATAAACGCACTCTTCTTTCGAGACCCAGATATCCATGACGACCGGACGATCCTTGATCGCATGTGCCTTCTCCAAGACATCCTTCAGTTCATCAGCGGTTTTGGCACGCATGCCTACCGCACCGTACGCCTCCGCCATTTTGACGAAATCAGGATTGCTTTCATCCATAAACGAATGCGAATAGCGTCCTTCATAGAACATCTCCTGCCATTGCCGGACCATTCCGAGATAGCCGTTATTCATGATGGCTATTTTTACCGGGATATTGTAAGCGACGACGGTTGCCAGTTCCATAGAGGTCATCTGGAAGCCACCGTCACCAGTGATACACCAGACATCGCGATCGGGTCGGGCAACTGCTGCACCCATAGCGGCCGGAAAACCGTATCCCATGGTGCCAAGACCACCCGACGACAACCACGATTTCGGCTTGTTGAACTGGTAGTATTGTGCTGCCCACATCTGATGTTGCCCTACATCGGTGGATACAATAGCATCGCCATTGGTAATCCGGGAGATCTCCTGCATCATAAATTGCGGTGCGATTTCATTCTCACGCGGTTCGTGACGCAACGGATGCTCTTTGCGCCACTGTGCGATCGTTTGAAGCCACTCAGTGGTGTCTGCTCCCCGGACCTGAGCGTTGATCTCTTTCAGAACATCCTTCACGTGACCGACAACCGGTACTTCCACGTGTACATTTTTGTTGATGCAAGAGGGATCAATATCGATGTGGATTTTCCGGGAAAGGGGTGAGAACGCATCGACCCGACCTGTAACCCGATCATCAAAGCGTGCGCCGACGGCGATCAGAACATCACATTTCTGGATAGCTATATTGGCGTACCAGGTACCGTGCATGCCCAGCATGCCGACGGAAAGCGGATCGCTTTCGGGAAATGCACCGAGTCCCATAAGAGTTGTAGTCACCGGAATGTTGCATTTGCGAGCCAGGGCGGTCACCTCTTTGTGCGCGTCCCCCATAACTGCTCCTCCACCGACATAGAGCAGCGGTTTGTTGGCAACATTGATCAATTCGGCTGCTTTTCGAATCTGCTCGGGATCACCTTTTACCCGTGGCTCGTACCCTCGTAACGAAACCTGCGGACTTTTCTTCTCATAGATCGATTTGTTAAAAAGCATATCCTTGGGAAGGTCGATCAGAACCGGACCGGGGCGGCCTGATGTTGCAATATAGAAGGCATCGCGAATGGCGTCGGCCAGCTCATCAACCTCTTTCACCAGAAAACTGTGTTTGGTAATTGGTCGGGTTATGCCAATGATGTCAGCTTCCTGAAAGGCATCGTTTCCGATAAATGTAGAAGGAACCTGTCCGGTAAGTACCACCATGGGAATAGAATCCATCATGGCGGTCGTGATACCGGTGACGGTATTGGTAGCGCCGGGACCCGAAGTTGCCAGAATTACACCCGGTTTTCCGGTAGCTCGGGCGTAACCGTCAGCTGCATGGGTGCCGCCCTGCTCATGTCGAACCAGAATGTGCCGCAGTTCAGGTGTCTTGAAAAGCGAGTCATACACCCCCAGAACTACCCCTCCGGGATATCCGAAAATGGTATCAACTCCCTGATCCAGCAGTGATTGAATAAGGATTTCACCGCCGTTCATCTCTTTTTTAAGGGGTTCCTGTTTTGTTTTAGTGCGGTTGTTGTTGGATCCGCTGGCCCCATCCTTGCCGGGTGCGAGCTTGTCGGTGATAGGAGTGGTTGGTCTGGTTTGTTTCATGATTGGTCGGTCGTTATCGTGATTAAAGGTGAATATC
>SLQC01000188.1 GCA_007131625.1 Balneolales bacterium
ACCATCTAAGTCTTTCAGTTCAATATTTCACCTGTTGGGTGAAGATACAAAATTAGCTAAACTATTGAAAGACTTGATGTTATTGTATTTTTTCTAATTTATCTCACGGATTCTGGTAATATCTTTTTGGAAATGTTCCGGTTTTCGTCAAGCTTCAAAAAGGATACTATGGGTGGATGTAAATTTTGTCAGCATCCAGGAGACTTTTTGATTGACAATGAGTCATGATGTACTATTGTCAATTTATCGTATTTACTTGAAGTTCCCATTAAATCATAAATTTTTATTCATTTAATGAAGATAGAAGCTGGATTTAAAACAGATTGTTTGATCTGGTAGATCTCCTTGACGGCTTTGTCGTCATACACCTTTACGTTGCAAATTTGGCAAACAATTTATATGTTTGGATATTATTTTAAAGTTTTATGATGAATTAAAGGCTAAACCATTAAAATAGTTGAGATGAAATGCAGAAAGTATTGAAGCCCGTCCACCTGATGACTTTAAACCCCGGGCATTTTCATGCCGCACTGGTCCAGAAGCATCCTCTTGACCGGGTGAATAATACAGTGCATATATATAGTCCTGAAGGTCCGGACCTGGAGCTTCACATGCAGAAAATTGAAGGGTTCAATACCCGGAAGGAAAATCCCACCAACTGGCAAACAAAAATCTATTCCGCTGCGGACTACTTGCAGCGCATGCTCAACGAGCAACCCGGGAATGTGATGGTTACTGCAGGAAATAATCGTCTGAAAGCCAGTTATATCCTGCAGTCAGTGAACAACGGTATCCATGTACTGTCTGACAAACCTATGGCTATCGACACCCGGGGTTGGCAAATGCTCGTCGAGGCGTTTGATCAGGCCGAGAAAAACAATGTACTGCTCTATGATATTATGACCGAGCGGCACGAGGTAACTTCGCGTGTACTTCGGGCTCTGATGCAGAAAAGCGAACTTTTTGGTGAACTTGTCACCGGTACCCCGGAAAAGCCGGCAATCTACAAGGAGAGCATTCACCATCTGTATAAAAATGTTGCGGGCTCACCGCTACGCCGTCCGCTATGGTATTTCGATGTAGACCAGCAAGGAGACGGCATTGTGGATGTGACGGTCCACCTGGTAGACCTGTCAATGTGGATTGCATTTCCAGATCAGATTGTGCGTCATAAGGAAGATGTACGTATGCTGGATGCCAGACGCTGGCCGACTATGGTGACACGCAAGCAGTTTGAGCGAATCACCGGTGAACCCGAATTCCCGGATTATTTATCCGGGCAGCTGGATGATGAGGGTGTACTGCCATATTACTGCAACGGCGAGATCGATTATTTTCTAAACAGTCATCTCGTGCGAGTAAAGGTGATTTGGGACTATGAAGCCAAACCGGGTGGGGGCGACAGCCAATTTACCATAATTCGCGGGTCCGGAGCTAACCTGGTAGTTCGTCAGGGCGAGGAGCAAGGATTCCGTGCTACGGTTTATGTAGAACCCGCCGATGGGGTTACTGCCGGTGATATGGAGCCAGCCCTGGCCGGTGCGATAGAGCGATTGCAGCAGCAGTTTCCTGGAGCAGGTTATGAAGAATCACAATATGGATGGAAACTGCAGATACCCGAGAAGTTTCACTATGGGCATGAGGCACATTTTGGAATGGTAGCTCAGACGTTTTTCGGATATCTTGATGAAGGAAAGTTGCCCGAATGGGAGATTCCGAATATGATTACCAAGTATTACATTACTACCCATGCACTCGAAATGGCTCTGGAAGGTAAGGAATAAAAGTGCTGCACTTTTGTGTGGCCGATATGAAAATGTATAACACAACGATTTGAGAAATCAGGTCTCAAAATTTTTTTTATTGTAAATGTATATGGAGAAAAAGGATGACAAAACCAGATTATAACAGAAGAGACTTTATTAAAAAATCAGCACTTGCCGGAGCGGCGATAGGACTGGCTGGTCCCTACAATTTGGCTCGCGGGGCTCAGAGTCCCAATGATCAGGTAACGGTAGCGATTATGGGTGGACGGGGTCGTGCTGGTGCTCTTGCACATGCTTTTGCCGATGTGCAAGGTACGATGGTTAAATCCATCTATGAGGTGGATAGACGTCCACTGAGTCAGTTGGCTCAGAATTTGGAAAGTAGACAAGGCCGCAAACCTGAGACAGGTACCGATTTCCGCCGGGCCCTGGAAGACCCGGACATCGACGCCCTTGTAATTGGAGCTCCTGATCACTGGCAAACTCCTGCCACGGTCATGGCTTTGCAAGCCGGCAAGCATGTATATGTGGAAAAACCGGCCAGTCATAATCCGGCAGAGGCGGAACTGATTGTTCGTGCCCAGAAGCGGTACAATAAAGAGGTTCAAATAGGCAACCAGCAGCGCTCTTCCCCGGAAAGTATGCAGGCGATGCAAGATATTGCCGACGGCATGATCGGTACGCCCTATTACGGCAAGGCGTTCTATGCCAATGCGCGGGAATCGATTGGCCATGGCAAGATTGCACAGGTGCCCGACTGGCTGGATTACGAATTGTGGCAGGGTCCGGCCCCACGCACACCCTATCGCGACAATCTCATTCACTACAACTGGCACTGGTTCTGGAAATGGGGTACAGGAGAAGCGCTTAACAACGGTACGCATGAATATGATATCTGTCGCTGGGCGCTTGGAGTGGATTTGCCAAACCGTATTTCTTCAAACGGTGGACGTTATCACTTTGATGACGATTGGGAGTTTTATGATACGCAGAATATAACATTTGATTATCCAGGCGGAAAATCAATCAACTGGGAAGGCCGAAGCGCCAACGGATATCCTTTCTGGGGTAAAGGCCGCGGTTCATTCATCCACGGAACCGAAGGAACCATGTTTATGGATCGTTCTGGATATCAGGTATTCAACCTGGATAATGAAGAAATAAAAAGTGTAACGCGTGACGATGAGGTTGATCCGCTGGACACAGTAGGTGGCGGAGGTCTCACCGATCTGCATATTGACAATTTTGCCAAGGCAATACGTCAGGGTGAGAAGCTCAACTCACCGATAGAGGAAGGTCAGAAGTCCGTACTTGCTCTTCATCTGGCTAATATCTCACAATACGTCGGTCGTTCGCTGAATATCGATCCTCGATCCGGACGCATCATCGGCGACTCCGAAGCAATGAGCATGTGGAGCCGCAGATACGAACCCGGTTGGGAACCAAAAATCTGATTTGAGAGCCCGCCTGATTGGTAGACGGCGATTGATAACGTTTACCATTCGGGCCGGGTTTCAGAATTGCAACGATACCACCCATTCAGGCCGAAACCGGATTTGCAACAATACCTGCCGCGAAGGAATGGGTATATCGCCATTGTGTATTTCCCCGGAGCTGGAGGAGTGACTTTGTTATACAATAAATATTCAAATTCAAACAGAACCATGAGATGAGAATCATTTGCGTAATGACCTTGATATTTACTGTAATTTCTGGGATCGGACCTAACTTGGGTGATGCCTTGCATGCATCTGATTTCATAATCACTTCGAGTGTTAGTAGAGACGCTTCCCAATTGGCAGAAAACCCTGAAAAAGAAACTGGCACTCTTTCAGTTGAAAAGAGTGCGGAAAAGATTCGATTGCAGGTCGATGCCGGAGCATATGATCGTCTGGGTACAATCGTTTCCGTCCAACTTCCTGTTGCCGTCGATCCGGGTGTATATCCCCTTGCCGATGAGCAGGGAGAAGTAGTTGCTCTGCAAGTCGATGACACCAACAAGGGCTGGTTTGTTCTGAAGGAGCTTCCAGCCGGGACATCTGCGCACTTTACGCTAAATCTCCAATTCATGGATGAAGCGGGTGATCTATCTGCAGGATCGCGGAGTGGTGTACATGAGCAAATGGATTCTGCAACCATCACGTATTCGACCGAAAACGGAAAGGTGCTGAGCTACTACCACAGTGATAATGATCCGCCGGATGTGCTTGATGACAGGTTTCGTCGAGGTGGATATATTCACCCGATCTATTCCCCGTCCGGTGTTATTCTGAGCAATCATCTCAATATTGACAATCAACCCCATCACTCAGGAATATGGTCTGCCTGGACCAATACCCGTTTCGAAAATCGCGATCCGGATTTCTGGAATGTTCATAATGAGACGGGGCGGGTTGATGTTGATTCTCTTTTGCATACCTGGGTGGGGGCTGTCTTTGGCGGGTTCCGCTCTTCGCACCGCTTTACGGATCTTTCGGCCGAGGAACCGATCGTGGCACTGAATGAAACATGGGAGGTGCACGTATATACGTCATCAGTCAATGAGGAGGTACATATTTTTGATCTGAAAGTGACCCAGACAGTAAATACAGATCGACCGCTGTATTTGCCGGAATATCGCTATGGCGGTATTGGATTCCGGGGACACAAAGACTGGGATGATCCGGAAAAGGGTTTTTTCCTGACACCGGACGGACTTGGACGGGATGGGCATGCGACCCGGGCAAGATGGGCACATATGGGCGGATATTCGGACGGAGAGCTGGCTGGATTTGCGATTCTCAGCCATCCCTCCAATTACCGATTTCCGCAGCCCATGCGGATTCATCCAAGTGCACCCTTTTTTAACTATGCTCCCACCCAGCTTGGCGATATGTCTATTCAACCGGGTATTCCGTATGTCACCCGTTACCGGATTATAACACATGACGGTGGACCGGACGCCGATCTGATTGACCGTTTATGGCAGGATTATGCATATCCACCAAGTGTGACCATATCAATGTAATAGTAATTTATTATGGTAAGCGTATTCTTGATCTTGTTTTTCAATCCATTTCTCTGTTCAATTTAGCGTTATTAAAAAGAATATTTAAAATCAGAAATTGAAAAAACTGATGAAATATCCATGGCCGACGTCTCGGATACGCAAGCGTATGACTAAAACATGGGTACTCCATGTGACCTTATGAATCTAAAATATGTGAACAGATGAAAATTTTTGTTTTTGGAATGGTTTTGGTAATAATGGCTGGATTCCAACAGTTAGTATTGAACAATCATGCATCAGCTAAGGACCTTTCAGTGGAACGGGAAAACTTTCAAAGTGTGATAAACGGGAAACAGACGGATCTTTTCATTCTGGAAAACAGCAATGGAATGAAAATTGCTATCACCAATTACGGTGGACGCATTGTAAGCTGGTTTGCTCCTGATCGCGACGGAAATATGGACGATATCGTTTTGGGTTTCGAGAGCCTTGACGATTTTCTTAACGCGGGATCTTCATCGTATGGTGCTACAATTGGCAGGTTTGCAAATAGAATTGCCAACGGAAGATTCGAACTCGATGGGCAAAACTATCAACTGGATGTCAATAATCCGCCGAATCATTTGCATGGTGGCCCGGGAGGCTTCTATCATGTGGTCTTTGACGCTCAGCAACTAAGTGACCGGCATTTGCGCCTTCAGTATCTGTCGCCGGATGGCGAAGAGGGCTATCCGGGGAATTTGCTGGTGCAGGTGCAATTCATCTTGAATGATGCCAATGAACTTACCATCGATTACACCGCATCCACCGACAAACCTACGGTGATCAACCTTACTAATCATGCTTTCTTTAATCTCAGAGGCGCATCCCTGGGAAAAATTAATGATCATGAACTGATGATCAATTCCAGCCACTACACCCCGGTTGATGAGACCGCGATTCCGACCGGAGAGCTTGCCCCGGTAGCGGGAACCCCATTTGATTTTCGGGAAATGACGCCAATTGGCAGGCATCAGTCCGATGACCACGCGCAACTGGAATATGTGAGAGGATACGATCACAACTTTGTAATACATCGGGATCATCCTGACAAAATGACCCTAGCTGCACGCATATATGAGCCTGACACGGGACGTATTATGGAAATTGAAACCACAGAACCCGGCATACAGTTCTATGGAGGTAATTTCCTGAACGGTTCCGACATTGGCAAGAATGGTCAGCCCCATGAGTTTCGTTACGCGTTTTGCCTGGAACCACAGCATTTCCCCGATTCACCAAACCAGCTCGATTTCCCATCAACACGTCTGGATCCCGGTGAATTTTTCCACAGTGTCACAACTTACCGCCTGAACACAGACTAAAAGGGTTGTGTCTTTTTGCGGGCTCCCGTATTATTAACCTCATTCCTGCTCATGGAAGCAGACTCAGAGTACATTTTTTGGCGTAGTTTGTACTGTCTCCATGATTTAGAAAATTAAAGACTTCGTGTTTGACATTCTGTTTTTCCGAGATACTAATTCTAACTGGTTTCGTTTGCTACTTACCGGTTCAACATAATTTCTTAAAAATCAGATCAAAATAATAAAACTTACGACATGAATGCCGGATTCAGGTAGCCAGTTATAAGTAAAAAAACTCTAAGGATTGTTCATGGACTTTTTATTTGACACGAATGGAAAAACGATAAGGTCTTGTGCCTTCTTTATTGGAATCGGAATGCTTACGGTATTCACAACTGGTTGCTGGCAAGCTGTTTATGTAGCACAGAGCAGTCCCTCTGAACCGGTAGCTTTGTTTTTAACATGGCAGCAGGATCCAACCACAACCATGACTATTGACTGGCAAACAGAGCATGACGCTCAGGCTCTGTCTACCGTTCGTTATAAAAAAGTTGGCAGCAATGACTGGTTGGAGATCAATGCCGTTCAAATCGCATTTCCCTACTCCGACCGCACTGTTCACCGTGTAGAGCTGACAGGTTTGGAACCGGCCACCGAATATCGTTTTTATGTTGGTGAATATAATAGAGCTTATAAGTTTCGTACTATTCAGGAGAATGTTATCGATGAGCCGTTAGTCTTTGCTGCCGGGGGAGATACTCGTCCGGCTGCCTGGACTTTTCAGGATCATTATCCTGAAGGTTTGGGTACCATGGAAGACTTGAATGAAATTGCCTTGCAATATGATGTAGATTTCATAGCCTGGGCCGGTGATTTGGCTTATGCTGATGGCCTGGAGGAGAACCTGGAACGCTGGTACTGGTGGTTCGATGCAAACATGAGCTCACTTATTGATGAAGATGGCCGTGTTGTGCCTGTTGTGGTCGGAATAGGCAACCATGAAGTTCTGAATGGCTACTATTTCCGGCATGAGGAGTATGAACAAACCGATGAATGGAGAGAAAAAATTGCACCTTATTTTTATAGCCTGTTTGCCTTCCCGGGTCAACCTGGTTATGGAAAACTCGATTTTGGCAACTACCTCAGTTTAATTTTTCTTGACACAGATCATAGCAATCCGGTTGAAGGAGTGCAGACAGAATGGCTGGAATCGGTACTTTCTGATAGACAAGAAGTTCCACACATCTTTCCATTATATCATGTTCCGGCTTACCCCTCTCACCGGAATCCTGATGGAGATATCCCCACACGTGTCCGCGAAAACTGGGTGTCACTTTTCGAAGAAAATGGTGTGAGAGTGGTATTTGAAGCGCATGATCATACTTATAAAAGAACTCACCCGATTCGCAACGGGCGGATCGATCCAAACGGGATTACCTATATTGGCGATGGTGCCTGGGGTCGGGGAACCCGTATTGGTAATCACAGTGATGAATGGTATATCAATAAATTTGCAGATGAATACCATGCAATCATTGTGACCCTTCATGGGGCACATCAACATTTTTTAATGGTCAATGAGAATGGA
>SLQC01000067.1 GCA_007131625.1 Balneolales bacterium
CGGGCCTGGAGGACGGAACATATGTTTTGCCGCATGGAGCAGAGCTTTCCTTTCATGTTCGTTTTTTGATTCATTCCGGTGATGTGGAATCTGCACGGGTGCAGGAACACTATGAAGAATATGCCAATACACCTGTAAAAGCGTGGTAGTGACTATGTCAATGAACCTGTAAATACGTGGCAGTTACTATGCCAATACACCTGTAAAAGCGTGGTAGTGACCCTGTCCGGTTTACCTCCAGATCTCGATAATATTTTGATCTTCGATCTTTACGGTCCAGGTGGCCACTTCTTTGGCAAGGACATAGGAACATTCCGTTTTGGTAAGATCTATCCTTAGATTACGACGGAAATGGTCCGGGAATCAAGGGTGGATAATCGTCTTCCGTCCATTTTCTAACAAGATATGTGGCAACCCGCCTGGGAAGTTGTCGGTGGAAGTTGAAGTCATCGTGTATCTCTCTATTTGCGTCTTCGGCAATCGGCCGCAATTCAGTCAAAAGGAATTCGTGATATTTTTCATCCACATCGAGAGCGGCCAGAGCATTGACGGCATACAGAAGCACGGTTGCATCTGTGGATGTCAGCATCGATCCTAGCGATGCAATCGCCTGATCCATATCTCCCATTCTGGCGAGGGCTTCAGCCGCTGTGGCACGGATACTGCCATACTCATCATCCAACAATGATTCAAGTTCCAATCGGACCGATATGGCATCGTAACCGAGAACTGCGCAACCCATGGCTCCCCAAAACCGGATGGGCGGATACGGGTCACGCATCGCTTTCTTCAATTCAGGTATAAATTCCGGATTCCGGGTTGAAGCGAACTCTGCAATTTCAAGCGTTCTTTCCAGGGGATATTCCTCACTCCAGATATATTCATATACCGTTTGATTACCACTCAAATCATCAAACATATCTTCGGGTATAAATCCCGCATCCCGGTTATTCAATATATGCCGGCGAGTAGACTCACGCAATTCACTCAATTTATTTGAATAAGCCGGATCCTGAGCCAGGTTTTTCACTTCCCAGGGATCGTCAGCGGTGAGGAACAACTGTTCTGCCGGCTGCGGCAGCCAAAACTGGGATTGCACTGGAGTTGTTTCACCGTCTGCCCAAGCCTGGTACCAGGCTCGAAAGGATTGCATTCGGAAAGGATAATGACTGTATTGGCCATTGGGGCGGTGAGGCAAGTAGTCACGTATATAGCGGTATTCGCCATCAAATACTCCTCGTTGTGAACCGAAACGCTGTGCCATCCGGTCTTTATAGAAAAATACAGTTTCCTCAGGGGGTTCGGTGGTCGCACCCATGAATGCTCGGCCCTGGTAATTATCGGGGATCTCAATCCCGGTTATACTCATTATTGTGGATGGAAAATCCACAAAACTTACCAATCGATCCAGAGTCGAGCCTGGTTCGGCGGGTGCCAAATGCTTCCAATTTTCCGGGAAATAGACAACAAGAGGTATTGCCGTACCCGTATGATATAGAAATCGTTTGCTACGCGGCAACACACCACCATGGTCTGAGTAATACATCACAATTGTATTGTCAGCAAGCCCCTCCTCTTCCAGTTCTTTCAGCATTTCTCCAACCCACTCATCCATTCGGGAATTCAGGTCATAGTAATGGGCCCAACTGCGCCGGATTTCAGGTATATCCGGGTGATAAGGTGGTATCTGAATGTCTGCAGGGTTCGTCACAGGCTCTTCGGCAATTACGTCAAGAAACATTCGAGACTCGTGGGGATCATGGTTGTTAAATACAGCAAAAAAAGGCTGGTCCGGTTCGCGGTTTTTATAGTGTGCCTCAGGGCTGGATTCATCCCAGAACCGTGAGTGTGGTTCCGGCACATTGTAGTCTGTCTTTGATTCGTTTGTGAAAGGGTCAATTTCTGCATTGTTGGTCGTATAATAACCGGCTTGTTGAAGAACCCGAGGATAAAAAATGTCTTCTATATAGTCAGGTAGTACAGTGCGGCTGCGCATCAGGTGGAGACCCAATGAAGGGGCATGCATACCCGCTACGAGGGTTGATCGTGCTACGGTACAGACAGGGGAGTTGGCGAAAGCGTGACGGAATACCAAACCCTCTTCAGCCAAGCGATCGATGTTGGGTGTCCGTGTCGCTGGATCCCCGTATACGCCAATAGTCTCCGGACTGTTATCTTCACTGACAAGCCAGAGGATATTGGGGCGATCCTGAATCCGGTCACCTCTTTGTTCGAAAACTAATACCGGGGCGGGAGTATCATTGCACCCGGTCATTATGAATCCGGTCAATGATGCAACGAGCAGAGTGTTAGTACTGGTGTGCAGATTCATAAACCGGTTGTGGATATACCAAGATAATTGGTTGTTCGGCATGTTTGGATCTGTGATATAATCCACGATGACTTGTTTCAGTTTTCCCGACTCTTTTCAGTAGTGAAGACGGGAAGATGGTATTAAACGGATTGACAAATTGTGATATGAATACTTCATCGCGGTTCATTAATCCAGGCTGCAAGTTTGAGTAGTATCAGAAAGTATAATTTCCAGTTCGTGTCTCAGATTAATAATTATTCCTTATATCCACAAGGGATAAGAAAAATGACCCAAAAAAGTATCTAATTTTTTTAATTACGTTTATTGGCTCGTATCGACGGAGAGCATTTTACAACGTACCATTTTGGGGAGAATCAGCGAATTTCCAGATTTTAGCCGGTTTATGTAGAGGGAGAAGTTACTATAACCAGAAGTTGGCCGATGGCTGATGATGAGCCGGAGACAAGTACGGATTATCGGCATCACACATCCGTCTGGGTTGCCTATGGAGATGTGAGCGGATTAGATTACTTACATCATAAACATATAGAGAACCGTATCCTGTTTACCGCCGGACCTCGATGATATTTTGGTCTTCGATCTTCACGGTGCGGTGGGGGTACCGTTTCACCATGTCGTAGTTGTGTGTGACCATCAGGACCGCCATGCCGCGGTTGTTGATCTGGGAGAAAAGGTCCATAATGGAGTGAGCCGCTTCAGGATCCAGGTTTCCAGTTGGCTCATCTGCCAGCATCAGCCGCGGCTCATTAGCCAGTGCCCGGGCAATAACTACCCGCTGCTGCTCTCCACCGGAAAGATCGTCCGGCAAATTGTAGCGACGGTGACTGAGCCCTACCATGGAGAGCACTTCAAGAGTGCGCTGTTTGATGACACTTCGACTTTTGCCGGTCACTTCCAACGCAAAAGCGACGTTGTCATAGACGTTACGATCGGGAAGCAGTTGAAAATCCTGAAAAACGATGCCGAGACTTCGCCGAAGTTTCGGCACTTTCCGGTCATTAAGAGCGGTGACATTGATTCCAGCCACATGGACTGTTCCTTCGACCGGTGTCAAATCGCGATAAATCAGCTTTAAAAACGAACTTTTCCCGGAGCCGGTAGCCCCGATCAAATAGACAAACTCCCCGTTGTCAAGTGTAAAATTGATGTTCTGGAAAATGGTCCGGTCGTCAAACCGTACCGAAATATTTTCAAATGTAATAATGGGATTTTCAGTCATGTGACAGAATCATAGTTATGCGATCACTTTTGTCGGTCGCCTCTTCGAGGTCAAAGTCCTCATAAGCAGCCAACATACGCAAATCAGATTGTAATACCATATTTTTCATCTCCTGGAAGGTTCGGATGCGCTGCCGGTGTTTCTCTTCAAATCGGTCGATAACTTTACCGGTTTTCGGATCGACCTGTTCCACCTCGAAATGGTTGGTGTGGATGCGCTGCTCACGGTCGTATTCGTTTGTCCTGGTATAGCGGTAAGATTCATTGACATCGCGCTTTTCATTGAGCAGTAATGCGATTTTCGATGAATAAGAAGGTGTGGTGAAGTCAAAAACAAAAATGCCTTTTTTGTGAAGGTGTCGGGCTGCACTGTCAAAGAGTGCCTGGATTTCAGTTTCCGTCAGGAGATAGTTCAGACTGTCAAAAACCATATAGATGGCATCAAATGTATCGTCAAGATCAAGCCGGCACATATCCTGCACTTTCCAGGTGATATCACTGGATAGAAAAGCCCCCTTCTTACGGGCTATGCGGATCATCTCGGGTGAAATATCGGTCGCCGTTATGTCGAACTCATCGCGAAGCTCCATCTCAAGTGCCATAATGCCCGTTCCACACGCCAGTTCAAGCACCCGGGTGGCGGCGGGATGATGAAACCGGATGATGGTGTCGATATAGTCGGTCCAGTCTTCATAATCGACATCTTTCATTATTTCATCATAGATAATGGCCAAGCGGTTGTAGATTCCGGTGGTGGCGACAGTAGATAGCCTGGAATCACCGGATTCGGCAGTACCGGTATTTCCGGTATGTTCGACAGAAGATGGGGAATTGTCGGAATCTGCGTGGGCATCGCTATTATGATTGCTGATATTGCGATTATTCGGATCGAATGGAGATGTCGATGAACTCACGTTTGGAAAAAGTCGGTTTCCTTTTGACGAGGGTGGATGATGATGGACAAGATTATACCAGAGTGACTGGATGTACTGTGAAAGATATCTGTTTTCATAGAATTTTCCTGATAAAACATCCATGGCAGAATTCTCTGGTACACAGGCACATGATTCATCCATGGGTACTCACATGTGACCTTACGAATAAAAAAATTTAAACACATGAAATATCCATGACAGGCGCATTTCTGGCGCAAACAGGCAGATCATCAGTTATATCGATGGAGTGCCATTGTCCAGGCCAGGGCTGTCGCGGCTTTCATAGATCCGGGATCAGCTCTGTTTTTTCCCGCAATAGAAAAAGCGGTACCGTGATCCGGAGATGTACGTACGATCGGGAGTCCGACCGTGATATTTATTCCGTCGCCGAAACCGGACAATTTAAGCGGAATGAGTCCCTGATCATGGTACATAGCAAACACAAGATCGTACTTCTCATACGATTTGCTGCCAAAAAAACCGTCAGCCGGCCAGGGGCCGTCCACCCGAATTCCTTGCCGGTGCAGATAGTCGAGCGCAGGAATAATGATCTCCTGTTCCTCATTGCCCAGAACCCCGCCATCGCCGGCATGCGGATTTAATCCAAGTACTGCGATTCGCGGATCAGTGATGCCAAAAAAGTTTGTGAGTGCGTGAAAATGGAGTTGCAATTGCTGCCGGATACGGTCGGATGAAAGCAGCCCGGCCACCTCCTTGATCGGTGTGTGAATGGTTGCAAGTCCGATTCGCATGGTTTTGTTAGCCAGCATCATACCGACATGGTCAGTACCAGTGAGTTCGGCCAGATACTCCGTATGCCCGGGCACTTGAAAGCCGGCAAGATGAATCGCCTCCTTGGAAATCGGTGCGGTGATCATCGCATCGGCAAGATTGCACTGGCAAACTGCCACCGAAGCTGCGACAGCCTGCATTGACAATTTTCCAGCTATTGCGGAAACCGTTCCAGGCTGGATTTTTTCGGACAAGGTGTCCGGCGAAATGAGAATTACCTGTCCCGCATCCGGCACAGGAATTGAATCGGTAGTTTTTGGAAAAGTATCATTCCCTTCGGCGGCAAATCCGCCAGAATCCTCCCAGAACGGGGAAATGTTCGACAACCCGGCATAAAAATGCAAAACCTCACGACATGCAAAAAGGAGTATGCCGGCATCCGGATGGGGATTCAGGGTAAGAGTCTTCAGTATCACTTCCGGCCCGATCCCGTTCATATCACCCATGGTCACGGCTAAAACCGGATAATTGCGGTGATGCGACAGATCCATAGCGTTGGGTATATTCATTTTCGTTCGACAAGCCGATAGTCGCCGAAACCGGTTGTCGCTTCAAAAACAAACGTTCGTGAATTGTAATGCCAGGTTTCGCGTGCCGATTGATTTGGAGGAAATGTGCGTTCTCTTCGGACTGGTTCACCATGTGTAATGTAAATTTTCCCCTGATCCGATTCGTATCCCGGTTTTTGCGGTGTAGTGAACTTTTCAAAAGCGTAATCGATCCGACGGAAATATTCAACCATAAGTTCATTGTACTCCTTGTCCGGACTGGGGTCTCGCTGGCTCCAGAATTCCTGAAAACGTTTTTCCCGCTCCTGTCGCGATCCTCTCCGCAGCGATCGCAGGGTTTCGTCGTCCACAATAAAGCGCATCATATTGATGGCAACATCAAGGTTGTAGAGGCTGACAGGCATATCGAGCCACAAACTTTGATAGGTACGGCTGGCGAGCACTGTCTCTTCTCCTTCGGCGGATGTTCTGGTGAGCCGGATACGGAAATGTGCATTTTCATAAGTGCTGTTCGGTATTTGGAGCAGGTAAAACGCACCTCGTGAATCAGCATTATCGGATTCCTGTAATTTTAAATGTGGCTGTTCGTCCTCCATGAGAAAATTCGCATGGTAGCCGGTTAACAGTTCCTCCTGATCAATGGAATGTTCCAATACGCGATTCACTTCCGTAGTGTCTCCCCGCTGTATTCGGAGCTGGTGGATTTCCAGTTTATAATCGGCGTCGTCAGCAGTGTCTGGAAACCAGATGGCAAGTTGGTGATCTCTTCCAAAATAGACATTACGGCCCATATTCATTAGAGGAGCTTGATAGGGTGGAGAAACTTCGGATGGGTCATCCAGAAAATAGAAGTAAGCGATTTCAGAATCATCGGCGTCTGAAACCTTGAAACCGGGAACCCGATCGCGCCGGGTTCTGCTGTCCGCCGTCATGACCGTCTCGATGTGATACCGACCGGGGGCGAGCGAAGTTTTTATCATGTTCTGAACAAACAAACCGGACGATTGCGTCTGTTCAAATGTCTCGGTGTACACCGCTTCGCTCCAGGTGCGGGTTGCGATCGTTTCACCGCTGTTTGTGCGGCTTTCCTGGCGCTGGTCTGCACCCTGGCGTTGTATTGTTTCCCGTACGGAAATACGGACCGTCGGTTCGGCATAGAATTGCCGCATCTGTTCCCGGCTGGTTTCGCCACGATAACTGCGGAAAGAAAGGAAATTGTGTTCGAGGCGAAAAGTAGTGACGAGCGTTAACTCGTTGGAGGTAAAATCAGGCATTACAAGATGATCGACAAATACATTGGGTTGACGATCACGCATCCGGAGCGACTCGTATGTAATTCGCTGTGCATGCAAATCCGTGGTGAACAATGCGACAATGAGTAACGTGGCAACAAAAGGATACAACGAAAACCGTTGTACGGTGAAAACTGTTTCTGAAAGTAGAGCGAATGATTTCATGAGCGTATAATAATTGAAGGTACGTTGTATTAACGTACATTATACAAGTCTAATTCCCCATTATTTTTTACTGGTTATACGATCAGGGAACTGAAATGTTCTTGCGGGAAGATTCCGGTCGTGGTCTCGCTGTATTCTGATGATGGTGAGGATGCGTGCAGTAATGTGTATGACGATTGTTTTTGTAGACCGCCCATGCCAGCAGCAGTGCACCGGTAAGAGTGACTCCCGAGCGTAGCCAGGTGATAACCGGAATAGAGCCTGGCACAAGTTGATCATGATTGACATGCAGAAAAAACTGTCCGAACAGAATCAGCATTATACTTGCAGCATAGACTATGACAAGATGGTAATCTTTATGACGTAACCAGGTCGGTGCAAAACCGATCAAACTCAGTGGAATGACTGAGAGGACCAGAATTCTTTCTAAAAAAA
>SLQC01000183.1 GCA_007131625.1 Balneolales bacterium
CCGCGAATCTGTACACCTGAAGCCGTCAAAGGTGACTGAATCATGGCATCAGACAGTGTTCGCGCGGTGTAATTCCTGACCCGTTCATCATTTTCCAGGAATGTGAAAATTTCATCGGTACCATCAATGTGCATCCAGGGTTCTCTTTCAGTAAGGAATTCCGGGTGATGAATCTGCACGTGGGTAAGTTCTTCCTGAATTACGTTATCAAATCGCTGCTGTACCCAGCCATTGGTCAGGGATGAGACCATGATTCCGGCCCATAGTCCTGCAATAATCGCACCCAGCAACACTCCACTTCTAGCCGGATGCCGCCAGATATTCCGCCATGAGATAGAAAGTAGCATATTCATATTAATTTCTCGCTGAATCCAGAATGTTGAGGGTGAAGATTTTGATGGTAGGATAGAAGCAGATAATCGTGGTCATGATAAAGATGATCAGTCCCTGCCACAGGAAGATATCGGGAGCAAGAGCTGTCGGCATGATGGGTTCAAATCCCCATTCCTGCACGAGATCTTCCATATCACTTCCCAGCATGATTGGATTTAAATAGAAGTACAGGACGACGAAAAATCCCAGCACGAATCCTGACAGCACACCAAGCACACTGATTGTCACCGTTTCGATGAAAACAACCAGTGCCAGCCTCAGGCGATGCATCCCAACGGATAGCAGTATCCCGAACTCCCGGAGTCGTTCCAGGGTCATGGTGAGAATAGTGCCAAATATGCCGAACCCGATAACCACATACAGGATTAACATCATCACACGGGTTTGAGCCCGATCAAATTCAATTGCCTCGATGAGTTCAGGCATCATCTCTTCCCAGGTGAGTACCCGCAGTTCGTCATTCTCCAGCCCGGCACGCAATTTCTCTGCAACCGGGTCGGTGTAACGAACGTGTTCGGGTGTGACAAGAAGAGAGGTGATATGATCTTCCGCAGACAGCAGCCACTGGGCATCAGGCAGGGAAATATAGACCAGCTGATTGTTCATGTCCCTCATTGGGTGCTTGATCATACCGGAAATTTCGTACTTTCCGGCAGCAGTCATGCCAAATCTCCCCTGGCCAAGCAGGACGAGGGTATCGCCCACAGCAAGATTCAACCTGCCTGCCAAGCCTTCTCCCAATACAACTGATCCGTCACCGGGTTCAAAAAAATGTCCTTCGGTGAGTCTGTCTTCCAGATTGTTGAGCCGGTTTTCCCCGGAAAGATCGGTTCCCAACACGATAGCCCCCCGGGTCTGCTCCGCACCGGCTGCCAGCATGAACGTTTCTATCCGCGGGACGGTAAATGCGATGTGACTGTCATTGCCGTCGATCCTTTCGCTGAATGAATTCTCATAAAAAAATGCATTATCGAGCGAGGGTTCATCTTCATACCGGTAATCCTGAATTTGTATGAAGCCTGTGTGGAAACGAGTCATGTTATCAATAAACAAATCTCCCGCTCCCCGTTCGAGTGATTCAACAAACAGTGCGAACACCACGGCGAACATGATCGATGAAACGGTGATCATGGTTCGCCTTTTATTGCGCCAGATATTGCGCCAGGCGAGTTTCAGATACATGGACATGGCAGCCTCCTCTTTATAGACAAAATCAACATTGCTGTCTCCTTACCGCACGCGGCGCATGTTTTGTTGAGTGAAAAACGATTCATTGATATTGATATCGAATTCCATATCCATGAATGTCAGAATAGTGCGTTGATCCGGCCTGTCGGCCGGTGTCAGTGTCATCCTGGTCGGAAGGGTTCGTCCGCCCATTTCCATGAGCTGATCGAGCTCGATAGTGTTGGCGAGCCGGTCACGCTGATCGAAGTTTTCGACACGTAATTGAAGGTAACCGTCTTGTGAAACCCACATGATTACTTTACCCCAAACGATTGGTGTATCGGGTTTTGGAATGAGCTCCAAAACATAGCACATCCTGCCTTCGTACTCCTCGGTCCGCAACACCCGGTGTTCGTAATCCTCGACCGTGGAGCTTTCGCGTACCAGGTCGTCGTTGGTAAAATCCGATCCCATCCAGGATTCCGACATCATCGATGGCGGCATTTTTATGGTCCGGTCGATCGACGGAACATAGTTCCAGATCTCGTTATGGCGCTTTAGAAAAGAGGTGCCTTCGTCCCGGCTAGGTGCAGTGACCAGGATCAGCGAGAAATCCTCACCTTTAGCCCATGTTCGCATTGATACTTCCCGTTCATAACGGGGTCGCTCGATTTTCATCGTCATTTCCGAGTAGCTCGATTCGCCCCGCATCACATCCTCCATGTTCCGAATGATTTCCGCGGCGTCCTGCCCGTTGACCGGTGCGGCTTGCAGCAAGAAAACCAGCATGGTGGTGATAATAATGGATATATTATTTGTGAGAATCATGAATTATTAAGTTTATTTCTATAAATATTTATATGGTGATTATTCTTTTCTGCGTTCTGCTTTTTTTTCAAATGGCTGACTTTGATGGTTTCCCACTCTTCTACAAGATCCGCAAGGCGTTTACCAATCCATTCATAAAAACAGGAGACTTCCAGGAGCCAATCAGAAACATCGTCTTCCCTCGATTTTAATGAACGGGCTTTTTGAAGTGAATCGGAGAACATTTTTGTCTGATAATTTCTCGAATTTAACAGTGTGCCAATCGATACTTTCGTCGGACGATAATAGGTTTTTCGATCGCCGGGATAACTTATTGCCTCTACAAAATCAATTTGCATCAGCTGTTTCAGTGTGCCGCTGATACTCCCCTTGCTGGCACGTACCGCTTCACGAATCTGGTCAAAGGATGCGGCATCCAGATCGCATATAATAAGATATCCGAAAACCCTTCCGGTCATACGGGTCATGCCGAGTGTCTCAAACATAAGGCCCGATTCTTCTATGTACTGCAATTTTTCATTTGATAATGCCGGAAATTTTTCGGCATTGTCACTTGATGGACCGGATTTAGATTTGCTGTTCATATGGTTTATATTGAAATAAAATAAGTGTTTATAGTCTCATTTTCTGCTTCCTTACCTGAAGCTCAGATCAATATACAAAATTTAATTCATTTAGTTCAAAATATACTGAACATTAAAAAATAATAAAACAAACCAAATAAACTGAACATATCCCTTTATTTCTCCGCTGATGAAACTACCCGGCCTCTTTTGCGTATATCTACGAAGCAAAATCGCAAGTAACTTCTCATTTAGCCAAAATAACTATGTGTTTCACAACATTTTTGAAATCACGTCCGGCAGCCACTTTACTGGCCGCAGCTATGATTTTAACTGGTTTTACTTACACCACGCCTGCATATTCCCAGGAGGTGGAAACGCTATTCGGGAATGATATCCGCCACGGTGGATTTGGCGGGCCGGTGATCAAATTCGGTCAAGTTAACGGTAGTGGTGCGGTATGGGTCGGCGGACGGGGAGGCTGGATTATCAACTTTTCCAATGAACACGCCATTTCACTGGGCGGCGGTGGGTACGGACTTGTAACCGAGCATTCGGTGCCTGTGTCATCGATATCCGGCAGAGAGGAGCTTGCCGCAGCAGGATATGGCGGTTTCATCACCGAATATACCAACCGAACCTATCGTCTGGTCCATTTCACAGTCACTTCACTGATCGGTGCAGGCGGTATAACAACGCGTGATCACCATTTCAACGAAATCGATGATGAGCCATCCACCTTCTTTGTCTTCGAACCAGGATTGCACGCAGAGCTGAATTTCACAAGCTTTTTTCGTATTGCTGCCGGTGCTTCCTACCGCCTGACAAGCGGGATCGACAAGGCAGGTTATGGAGATTCCGACTTCTCCGGCCTGAATGGTGTCATTACGCTTAAATTCGGTGCATTTTAATCGACCCCTTTCATTAATTACAAGGTACCCCATGATGAAAATTATAAACTCCATAATACTCATTTATACTTTCGTACTCTGTTGTATCCTCAGTAACGGATTCACGGCAACTGCACAACCGATTTTCCAGGAAGATGGGTATACATATCCGAGCCCATCAAAGACTTCACATTCGATAACCTTGCCGAAAGCGGGAGATGTCAATGATTCATGGTCCAACTATCGCGTCAACCAGAAACCGCAAACACAGACCCTCTTCTCCTCTGGAATCCGCCACGGCGGCTACGGTTCGCTGATTTACGGAATCACATCCATCAACGGAGAGATGGCCTATATGCGGGGTACCCGGGGAGCCTGGATCATTCATTTCGCCGAGAATCATGCAATACAACTCGGTCTGGCTGGATATCGTACCCATTCGGGTGTCGAGCTTATGAGCTGGAGCCACGACGATATCGACGAACCCAGGCTCAAGAATAACTACGGGGGGTTTGAAGTCGAATATGTCAACAGGTCACACAAACTGATTCATTTCGGAACGCAGCTGCTGACAGGATCGGGGAATGTGCGCTATGACAATCGAAATCTGGAAGTCGATAGAACCCGGGACAGCTATTTTGTGCTGCAACCGGGAGCAAATATACACCTGAATGTCACAAGTTGGTTCCGTGTCAGTGGCGGCGCTTTTTACCGGTATACTGCAAATGCAAATTTAGAGGGTACAAACGACAGAGAATTGTCTGGGATCACCGGAATTCTCGGGCTTCGGTTCGGACGGTTCTGAAGAAGCGAAGAATAATTACTGCCGGTTTATTCCCCCCCCCCGGTGGCAGACACCCTGATTACGATGACACACATCTGTCCATAGTATCAAGCTCGCCCGCTACCTGCTCCTTCCTTCACGACCATTCTCCCGGGGTGCATCATCGCTAAAAATCCGGAAATTCCAACTGAAAGTCATCATTACATATCGGGTCAAAGCTTTGGAGTGGATTTCCTCGATAAAGGTATCCGAAAACTTACGATTGACATCCGAATTCTGACCCAGAATATCAGCCACCTCCAAACGAATTTCAGCGTTATTATCCTGCAGAAACCGATATCCGATCGCACTATTCCAATAGAAAACTTCCCTACGAACCGATTCACTTGCCCCGGAATAATGACGTATATTGAGATCCGAGGCCAATACCAGTCCGCGCCACGGCATAATATCCAATGATACTCTCGCCCTTCCCGAATAGTAATTACGATTCAGGCCCGGTAGAAGTGATTTATTAACAAACGGATAGGCACCGTTGTAAGAGACAAGAAAATCTACTTCCCGGCAGACGTTGCTCACCGTCAAGGCGGGTATATTGCCAATCCAGAGACAGATTGAAATGATACTGCTCACTCCAATGACGAATACCGCCACCAAGTCGATGCAACCATAAGTGATTTTCATACCGGCTCGAGAGTCGAGAATCCAGTTGATTATAGAGTCCGCTCACTTCATCCCGCAAAAAAGCATCGCGATCCGAGTAATTTTGTCTCCATTGCGGTCGATATCCGAAGTTTAGGTGTATCCGTTCTCCTAGAGTTTCGGTAAACTGCATGTTGGCCGACAGGGAAACTGTACCCGTTCCAATATCCGAGCTTTGATCCTCATTAATAATCCGTTCCACACTTTCATAATAATAACTTTCTCCCCTTTGCAGTAGTTCACCATCCCCTTGATTCACGGACGTTTGCAGGTCCAAAGAGAATGTTCGTCCAGCTGTATCAAAGCTTCGGCGATAAAGTAAAGAATTTTCAATTTCGTATGAATACTGATCCGACTCATAAGCATTGCTGGTAGCATTCAACAGAGTTGCGGCCCCGTTCGTCGATGAAGTGTCGAGCAGGCTCGTCCCGTCAAATGGACGAGTTGTCTCGTGAAAGTGTACATTGGCGGACGGTCTGATGCGTATGGAACGGTAGTTATCGATGGTATAGTCGAGCATTCCGTTAAACTGGTGACTGTAATTACCGGTGGATGACCACGACTCTTCATCGTAAATCTGATCTTCCAGACTCCCTTCCTGATACCGTCTTTCCAAAATCTGTTCATTCGTATTGTCCGATGTATTGAAAAAAAAACTACCGTTCACCCGCCAACGGTCATTCCAGCGATCGACAAAATTGATTCCTATAGAATGCACCTGGCTGATTCCGCTTTGTGATCCGGCACGAAAATTGTCGGCTCCTACCCCTCCAGAACCACCCTCCGATGCCGCAATACCTGCAAGATCTTCTGGTGAGAAATTTTGCAGATTCATATTGTTACTGAGACCGGCTTCCGAAACCCTTCGGGGCCCCTGAAAAAAGTTGGCATTCCCGCCACCCAGATAACGATCTTCAGTACCCAGGCTGCCTGAAAGTTGTCCGAACCTACCCTGACTGAGCCCGTCCCGGGTAACAATATTGATAGTTCGTTTCTCATTTCCATCGGCAAAACCGGTAAATCTGGCCTGATCACTTTGCCGGTCGAAGACCTGAATATGACGAATCATGGAAGCAGGTAAATTTCGCAGAGCGATATTGGGATCATCACCGAAAAAATCTTCCCCATCCACCAGTACACGAACAATCACTTCACCCTGTACCCGTATTTCTCCATCCAGTATTTCAAATCCGGGCATTCTTCGGATGAGAACTTCGGCAACGGCATCGGATCGAGTGGAATATACCGCAGCATTGTAGACTGTTGTATCACCTCTTATCTCCATTTGCGGGACACGTCCTTCCACTCTCAATTCATCCATCTCAATTTCATCCTCGGCAAGGGCAAATGCAATTTCCGTAATGTCCTCATCCTTTACGATAATAGAGCGGCGTTGAGGTTTGAAACCGAGAAATGTGACACTCAGCAAATACTCACCTGACGGAATTTGGTTAAACGAAAATTCACCTTGCACGTTTGTGGTTGTGCCGCGAAAGATGGTGGAATCCCCTTCCTCGTAAAGTATGACATGAGCTCCCGTCAAGAAATGTTCCGTTTCCAAAGAATAGACCGATCCACTTATGGTGTGTGGCTCAGCCACAACCGGCGAGGCAAACAACATGATGCAAACAATTAGAAATATACTCTTACTCATAGAAATCAACCCTATTCCGAATCGTACTTTCTGATTTAAGGTTACTGCTCCGGCTGATTATTTTTTGTTTCGGCTCGATAAAAATGAGTCCAGAGACCCTTGTTCGAAAAGGTCTCTGCACCCAATTTAGTCGAAATTTGTCAGTTGTCTGACTTACAGCTCAAATTAATCCGCCCGCTGGGGTTAACTACCAGGCGGATTTTCTCTTGACCCGAAACCCAACAAAACGTACCAATTGTATCCTCATCCCATCTCATAGCCCGGTTAGGTATGTTGTCCGGATTATTAAGCGTTCCTTGTACCGTGATTTGCCATTGACCGCTCGGTGTCTGTACGTAGTTGGAGTTGGTAATTGTACCAACTCCGATAGGTGTGAAGATAGGACCATCAGTGAAGAAATCCTTGTTAACGACGGCTTGAGCATTTGCGCGAACCGCATCTACCATTGCAAACGCAAATAATAAAACGGCTAACCCGGATTTCTCACAGATATTTTGATATATTTTCATAATTAACTGGAGGGCAAAGAGTAATACTCGTTCTTCAGGGCGAGGGATATGTGCAGAGTGTGCATTTTGAAAAGGGGAGCTACAAAAAAAGCATCGGGTTGCGTATATTTAAGGCAACCAAAGACTTATATAATATTCACACAAACC
>SLQC01000327.1 GCA_007131625.1 Balneolales bacterium
ACATGGATGCTCCATCTGACATTGTAAATCTGAAAAATTTGAACAGATGAATAACCGAACTATTACCATCGATCCGATAACACGCCTTGAAGGACACGGAAAAATCGATATTTTTCTTGATGAAAGTGGAAATGTTGAGAAGGCTTATTATCAAATACCCGAACTGCGGGGATTCGAGGTATTCAGTATCGGCCGACCGGCAGAAGACATGCCTCAAATAACCAGCCGTATTTGTGGTGTGTGTCCAACTGCTCACCATATGGCGGGGACAAAAACTCTCGACGATCTTTACAAGGTGGAACCACCACCTACAGCGAAGAAAGTTCGTGAACTGGTTTATAACGCGTTCATGCTCGAAGACCATGCCCTTCATGTGTATGTGCTCGGTGGTCCGGATTTTATCGTAGGTCCTGATGCACCAAAAGAATCTCGCAATCTTACAGGTGTCATCGAGAAAGTGGGTGTGGATACCGGGAAAAAAATCATTACCATGCGCCGAAGATTGCGTGAATTTATCAGCTCTGTCGGTGGGAAGGTGACGCATCCGGTGTTCGGTCTACCAGGGGGGATTTCAAAGGGTATTACAAGTGAGGAACTCCCTAAATGGAAAGAATTGGCTAAAGACGGACTCGATTTTGCCCGGTTTACCCTTCAAGTGTTTACTGACATCGTTCTGAAAAACAAAAAATACGTTGACCTTATCACTTCTGATACTTACACACATCAAACGTATTACATGGGTCTGGTGGACGAGTCCAATCAACTCAATTTCTATGACGGATTGATGCGGGTGGTCGGGCCGGACGGGAAGGAATATTCAAAATTTTCTGCTGCTGAGTACCATGAACAGATTGCCGAACACACAGAGCCGTGGTCTTATACCAAGTTTCCCTATTTGAAAAAGATCGGTTGGAAAGGGTTTGCTGAAGGGGCGGACAGCGGTGTGATCTGTGTGGCTCCACTTGCCAGGATCAATGCCACTGATGGACTGGCCACCCCGGAAGCTCAGAAAGAGTACGACCAGTTCTTCAAAACACTGGGTGGACGTCCGGTACACCATACCCTTGCCAATCACTGGGCACGCGTCATCGAAATGATCTATGCTGCAGAACGGATGAACGAACTGGTGAATGATCCTGATATTACGGGCAATAATATCCGAAATATCCCGACAGCGACATCGATACCGAAAGTCGGATATGGGGTTGTGGAAGCTCCTCGCGGGACACTGCTTCACCATTACGAAACAGACGAAAACGGGATGGTCGAAAAAGTAAACCTGATCGTTGCTACACAAAACAACTCTGCACGCATTGCAATGAGTGTTGAAAAAGCGGCAAAAGGACTCATCAAAAACGGAGAGGTGAACGACGGACTTCTAAATATGATAGAAATGGCGTTCCGGGCATATGATCCATGCAACGCATGTGCCACACACGCCCGTCCGGGTGAAGCAGCGATCGTCTTGTATCTGCGTAATAATAAAGGGGATCTGCTTGGAACCATCGACAGGAATACCGCCCAGACTAATGTCAAAAAATAAAAAAATATTAATCTATGGCTATGGAAATCCAGGCAGGCAGGATGACGGATTGGGCAGTGCCCTGATCGATATTGCCAGAGAATGGGTCAAGAAGGAGAATTTGAGACTTGTAACGCTTGACGATAATTTTCAATTACAGGTAGATGATGTTACACTAATGATCGACAAAGATCTGGTTATTTTTGTCGATGCCAGCAGAGAAGAGAAGATTCTGGATTATCATTTGAGTCCGGTTTTGGCCGATACGCAAGCCAACTATTCCATGCATGCTATTTCTCCGGGATTTCTCCTTGCGCTGTACCACAAGTTGTACGATGATTATCCGCCGGTACATCTGCTGCAGATTCGGGGATACGAATGGGAAATGAGTGAAACCATAACCCCGGCGGCTTGTCATAATTTGGAAAAAGCATGGACAGAACTTCGAAATATCATCCGAAATCCCGACCTGCTTACTGATGATCAGATAATTTTTAAACAGATTAAACACCCATAACCGGGGGTCAACTCTGGCATACAGGTGCATGATTAAACACGGACATGGCAATACATGTGACGTTATAAATAAGAAAATTTAAACACACACATGAAAAAGCTCATAAAAAAAGGGAGTGCTGTTTCAATAATGTAAAGAAACGACACTCCCGGGGAAAATTGGTTTGTCCGGCATTAAGCACCGACAATAAAGAATCAGTTAAGACGGAACGTAATAGGCAGGGTATACCTCACTCGCACTGCTCGTCCGCGCTGGCGACCGGGAGTAAACTCCACCTGTTTTACGGCTTCCAAGGCAGCTTCATCACATCCGCCCCCGATTCCCCGCACCACATGTGGGTCAGTAACCTGACCATTTACATCTATGACAAACTGGACAATGACTCGACCTTCTATTCCGGCCTGAATTGCAATTTCCGGGTAGTGGAGAACTTCGTAAATCGCATCCATCCCGCCTATAAGTTCCGGCATGTCCTCAACAACGGTAAAGATCTCCATTTCTTCTTCCTCGTCATCATCAGGAGGAGGAGGAGGAGGCATATCAAGAGGTGCGTCCAGGTCTGCTTCAGTATCAAGATCAAAAAACATATCCTCAATTATTTCATCATCAGGCACCGGTTCCGGTGATGGCGGCCTGGGAGGAGGAGGTGGTGTAACCTCCTGCTCTGTCTGAATGATCTCTTCCATTTCAATTATTTCCTGTTCCCTTTCAACAATCTCGAAATCGGAACCGGGCTGCCAGTTCACACGAAATGCCGTGATCAGAAATATCAACGTAACAATAAGACCAATTTGTAAATTAATCCTATAGTACTTATGCAAATCCGCTTTAGGTTTTTTTCGCTCCAGTACACTCATTTTAAAATACTCCCTGCCTTTCTACAGAAAGACCTATTTAATTCAAAACCGTAATTGTGACACTACTTAATTAAGGCATCATTTTTCAAAAAAACAAAAAAAAGGTTGAATATTTCGCTTTTTTTTGCATCGCTTCCAGATCCCGTAAAAAGAATCTCATTTAAATGGCTCATCGCGGTTTAGTCATCAATAGAACCCAAACCCTGCTTCGGGTTATAATAAACTGCCAAAACAACACATGAAGCAATTATTTTCTTCTATGTCATTCACCTGCATACATCATAAGGTGAACACAAGTTGCAAACTATGTGATGTAACGATTCTGTTCGAAATTTCATATGTTTAAAATGTCAGATTTCTTACGTCAGATTCATAATTGATGTATGTTTGGACTTACGATTTGTCGAATTAACTCGTATTTTTGACAATGTAGCAAGATACGATACTTGTTCCGGAGCTACCTTCGTATCTCAATCTGTACTATCTTTCTTATACTGCAGGTATGATCCGCGTTATCGGATCAAAACCGCCGATAAAATGTACCACCATGAACGCGCAACGGGACCTTGTATCCAAATACAGTCGACAGGCACCCAGATATACCTCCTATCCGTCGGCTTTGCATTTTGAGATGATAACCGGCACCGATCGTGCAATTTCCCACATCATCGATCGGAACGATACCCCCCGAGCGCTCTCTATCTATATCCATATTCCTTTTTGTGCTTCACTTTGCTGGTATTGCGGGTGCACAAAAGTAATCACGCGCCGGCAAGGTGACAGCCGCTCCTATCTCGACCGCATGTATGCGGAAATGGAACGGATGTCAAAGATCATGCATTCCGGTAACAGGGTAGTACAACTTCATTTCGGCGGTGGAACCCCCACTTTTTTGACACCCGACGAACTTAGAGAGGTCGGCCGGCGCATCCGTTCTTATTTCCATTGTGATGACACCATGGAATTTGCCGTGGAAATCGATCCGCGTCGTCTTACCCGTGATCACGTCTCCGCCCTCGCCGAGATTGGATGCAACCGTGCCTCCATCGGAGTCCAGGATGTGAGGGATGACGTTCAGCAGGCAATCAACCGTATCCAGCCGATGTCGGTCAACAAGCAGGTGGTGGGCTGGCTTCGAGAAGCCGGCATTCGCAGCATCAATGTCGACTTGATATATGGCCTGCCATTCCAGACCCGGCACAGCTTCGAGTCCACCCTTAATGCAGTGAAAACACTCGATCCCGACCGGTTCGCAATTTTCAATTACGCGCATGTCCCCTGGATGATGCCGTCACAGAAACTGCTCGACCGGCACCCAATGCCTGATGCCCACGAAAAGTTTACAATGCTGGAAATGATGATCGACCACCTGACCCGTTCAGGATATGACTACATCGGAATGGATCACTTCGCAAAAATTGACGACGAATTGGCGGTCGCCCGGAGAAACGGCACACTTCAGCGAAATTTCCAAGGCTACAGCACCCGTTCTGAAACTGATATTTATGGTTTCGGAATGTCGTCGATATCACAAATCGGCAATGCATACCTCCAGTCGGTCAAGGATCTCGACACATATAACAGTCGGATCGACAATGATGATTTTCCATATTACCGGCACTATTATCTCACTCAGGACGATAGAATCCGGCGCCATACCATCATGAGGCTCATGTGCGATCTGGAAATTGATTTTGGAAAAATAGGTGAGCATTGGAACCTGGACGCGACCGGTTACTTCTCCGATGCTATGGTGAAGCTGGAAGAACTGGCCTCGGACAGACTGATTTTATGGTCCGCAAACGGGTTCCGGGTCACCCCTGCCGGGCGTTTGTTTTTGAGAAATATCGCAACGGCGTTTGATGCATATTTAAATGTGTCTGGAAAAACCGACAGATATTCAAAAACTGTTTGAACCTGATCAAGGCAGGTTGTATTTATAGGCAAGAGTCAGTATTTATCGGACTACCCTTTTTAAATCACATTACAGTCATGGAAAACCCGCGAATTCTGGTCCCAACCGACTTTTCCGAACTGAGTTTTAACGCATATGAGACTGCCGGTTATCTTGCCGAAATTCTGGATGGCACAGTCATTCCACTCCACGTTTACCAGCCGGAGAAAGAGAGTGGCAGTTTTCCGGTGACCTCCTTAATACCACGAACTATCCCGGAAATTGAAAAAGAGCTGAAAGACGAGGTGCGCGACTATGTCAGTGAAGAACATCTCGATCCTGTTATTGTCCGGAGAGGCAAACCCTGGAAAATCATCATGGAAGAGTCGGAAGACGCAGATCTTGTCGTGATGTCGTCCCATGGCAGATCCGGTTTTTCCCGGCTGCTTTTGGGATCAGTTGCCGAACGGGTGATCCGGTTCAGCAAGGCACCGGTGCTGCTGGTCGAGAAAGAATCTCAGATCAAACCGCTTGACGATATTCTGCTTACCACCGATTTCTCCGACCATTCCCTTCAAGCGTTTGATTATGCGAGGTTTCTGGTTAAAAAGACCGATGCGAAGATCCATTTGGTCCACTTGATAAACATGCAGCAATTCCGGGAGATTTCAGCATTCGAAGATCTAATTAATGCCATCCGGGAACAACTCGACATGTGGGTAGACAAACATCTTGCCGACATCCGGTCAAACGTCACTTCCGAAGTTCTGCCAGTTTCATCGTCGGTCCACGAGGCCATTGTGCATCTGACCAACCGGAAAAAATACAATCTGGTGGTGATGTCAACGCTCGGCCATACCGGACTCGAATATCTCCGGGTTGGAAGTACCGCCTCAAACGTACTCCGCCTGGTCCGCACTGCTGTTTTAAGTATCAATCCAAAGCGGAATGAGGCTATCGGCAACGAGCATGTCGAGAATTGACCGGTCGCTTTGAGTAATTGCACGATAACCGATTCCCAATACCAATCAACGGATTATGGACAAGTCGTCATCAGCCCGGGACCCCGAAAAGCTCCGCACATTCACAAAGCTGCTGATTCGTGATATAAAAGCAATGGAGCATATGCTTGCCAACGATATGTTTGAAAAGGACAACATACGAATCGGAGCGGAACAGGAGTTGTTCATCATAGACCGAGCAAGCCGGCCTCATTCGGTCAATACAGAGATGGTTCGCGATCTGGACGACCCTCATTTCACCTATGAATTGGCCCGTTTCAACCTGGAAATCAATCTGGATCCACTGACTTTTAGCGGGAAGTGTCTTTCCGGACTTGAACAGCAGCTACAGAGCTATATTAACCGGGCAAGGGAAGTCGCCGAAAAACACGAAGGGGATATTATTCTGATGGGGTCACTGGTGACCATCAGGAAATCGGATCTCGGTCTGGAGAACATCACTCCGCTACCCCGTTACTATGCCCTCAATGAAGCTCTGATCCGTGTGCGGGGTTCCGAGCACGAGTTGCAGATCAAGGGAGCCGATGAGCTGCATGTCAAACACGATTCTGTAATGATGGAATCGTGCAATACCAGTTTTCAGGTGCATTTACAGGTCTCACCGGACGATTTCACCAGGTTGTACAACATCTCTCAGCTTGTCGCCGCCCCTGTTCTTGCCGTCGCCGCCAACTCACCCTTTCTTTTCGGGAAACAGTTGCTTCATGAGACCCGAATCGCCGTTTTTCAGCAGTCGATCGACAACCGCAAAGCCGAGGATTTTGTTAATGAACGAAAGTCGCGAGTCCAGTTCGGGTCACACTGGATTGAGGATTCGGTGCTTGATATTTTTCAGGAGGACATCACACGATTCAGAGCCCTTTTTGCCGTCGATGAAATCGAAGATCCGTTTGATGCGCTTGAAAAGGGGAAAACACCCAAACTGGAAGCTCTGCAGCTATTTAACAGCACAATTTACCGGTGGAACCGTCCCTGTTACGGTATCACCGACGGCAAACCACATTTGAGAATCGAGAACCGGGTTATGCCGTCCGGTCCGAGCGTAGTTGACGAAGTAGCCAATACGGCTTTCTGGCTGGGACTCATGGCCGGTGTCTCAGCCCGGTACCACGACATCATCAGACTGATTCCATTCAAGGAGGTTGAGGCCAATTTCCTAAGTACAGCGCGGAGCGGTTTGCTTTCGCAGATCAAATGGTTGGACGGCAACAGCTATCCTGTCCAGGATCTCATCCTGAATGAACTGGTTTCCCTGGCCAGAGAAGGCCTGCATGTACACAATTTAGCGAACGAAGACATCGACAAGTATCTCGGTATCATTTACGATCGGACAAAAAAGGGCCAAAACGGTGCCATATGGCAGATTGACTCTTTTCAACATCTGGACGACATCTGGAGCCGGAACGAAAAACTTACCGCGATCACCGACGCTACCCTGAAGCATCAGAAATCAGGTAAACCGGTCCATTTATGGCCTAAAGCTGCTGTTTTACGAAAAAATCGCTGGGAAAAGGCGTTCTCGACAGTCGGGCAATTCATGACCACCGACATATTCACACTCAACGCAGACGATGTCATTGACCTGGCCGCCAATGTTATGGAATGGCAGCGTATCCGGCATATACCGGTGGAGAACGACAATCACGAGCTTGTCGGGTTGGTAACCTACAGGACCATGATCCAAAACCTCAATAACATTATCGCAAAAAACATGGATCACACCAATGTTTCGGTAAGTGATATTATGGACCGGGAGGTGGTCACCGTGTCGCCTGAAACATCATCGATTCAGGCGATCGAAATCTTGCATAATAATGACCTGTCCAGCCTTCCCGTTGTGGAAAATGGTAAGCTGGTCGGCATTGTGACCGAATACGATTTCACACGGATTGCGTACGAATTTCTCAAAGACAAGCTAAAAAAGCGATGATCAGATTGCGAACAGAGATCTGATTCAAGTGTTTAATTTTTTCTGATTCATTGGGTCAGACGGGACATCCATGTGTCTAATCATGCCCCTGTGTGTCGGGTTGCCGTCATGGGTGTTTCTCGTGATGATTCCGTATCTTTGGGAATAGCAAAACACAATTCATAACAGTATCGAGAATTAGCAGCGAACAATGGAGATTTACAAGGAATTTCAGTTTGAAGCGGCGCATTATCTGCCCAACCTGCCGGAGGATCACAAATGCCGGAGGATACACGGGCACTCATACAGGGTGCGCCTCTATATCGGGGGGACTGTCGATCCGGAGATCGGATGGATCAAGGATTTTGCAGAGATCAAGGTGACATTTACTCCGGTATACAGGCAGCTTGACCATTACCTGCTAAACGATATCGATGGATTAGAAAATCCAACAAGCGAGAATCTTGCAAAATGGATCTGGAACAAGACCAAGCCACTGCTTCCCGGGCTGACGCGGATCGAGATCAAGGAGACTTGTACTACCGGATGCATTTATTCCGGTGAATAATTTTAATGGTGTCTGCCGAATTCAAAATGATGCAACATTTTCGCCCCAAAGACCCCGGCAAAATGAAATCATGGTGCCAGTCGACAGATTTTCCACAGGTCGTTATCCATTTTGATGTAACAGATGCGGTCGTGCAATCTGTTTATCCGGCCCTGCCAGAATTCAAAACGGCTCGGGTGTACGATAAAACCGCCCCAATTAGGCGGACGAGGAATTTCATCGTAGTTATCATACTCTTTCTGAATCTGCTTCACCAGTTTTTCCAGCTCCTGACGCGAACTCAATTCCCGGCTTTGTGGCGACACAAGGGCGCTGATCCGACTCCCCACCGGACGGGTTCGGAAGTAGGTATCCGATTGTGAGGCTGTGGTTTTTTCCACTGTACCTTCAATGCAGATCTGTCGCACCATTTCCGGCCAATAAAAGGTCAGGGAGACCTTCGGATTTTGTGTGATTTGTACACCTTTCCTGCTTTCGTAATTTGTGTAAAACGTAAATCCCTCATCGTCAAAACCTTTCAGCAATACCGTCCTTGAAGAGGGTTGCCCACCGGAATCAACAGTAGACAAAGTCATGGCGTTGGGATCGATTTCAATAACTTTAGCCGCCTCCTCAAACCATATTTCAAACTGCTGAAACGGATTGGGATCGACGTTTTTTTCTTCCAACGGCTTTCCCTGATATTCACGGCGAATCATGGCCGTCGACTGGCGGGCAAATATCATCGGTTTTCGGACTTCATCCTTTGCCGGAAGCCATCGTTTGATAAGTCGAAACACGTTATTTAATTGATTTTGTGGTGATTTTGAGGTGTCGTGATACTATCATCGTGCGACGGGCACATTTTGTCTGCGAAGACGATGAAAGATACTCCTTATTACCCTTACTCTCCAACATGCGAATATGGGTAGATCGATTTGAAAGCGGCAGTATAACTTTGAAAATGACCGGTTTGGTACACAGCTTCTGTTCCGGATAATTTGACTGCCTGGATTTTGCCGTGGATGTTTATCGCCGCACACGACGTTCCGCTCCTTCGGCGCTCAGACCTTTATGCAGGCTGTAACACATAAAAAGCAATACCACTGTAAATGGCAGGCCCGTTGTTATGGATGCTGTCTGAAGAGCCGTAAGTCCTCCAGCCAGTAGCAGTACCGCCGCAACGACACCCTCGGAAACCGCCCAGAACACCCGCTGCCCGACGGGAGGATTTGGTTTGCCGCCAGATGCCAGCATGTCGATTACAAGCGACCCGGAGTCGGATGATGTCACAAAAAAAGTGATGATAACCAGTGTTGCGGCAATGGAGCTGATCGTGGCCAGTGGCAAGTGATCAAGCATTGCAAAAAGCATCTGCTCCGTTTCGAGATTGGAGATCCCCCCATCACCGAATATTTCAATATTCAGGCCGGTGTTGCCGAAAACGGTCAACCAGATAAATGTGAATACCGTGGGAACCAGCAATACACCTCCAATAAACTCCTGGATGGTTCGTCCCCTGGAAATACGAGCAATAAACATACCAACAAACGGAGACCATGCGATCCACCAGCCCCAATAGAAAAGGGTCCATGCACCGAACCAATCCGATGTGTCCTCTTCAAACACACCGAGCCAGAATGTGGATTGCACCATATTCTGCAGATAGTAACCGGTGTTTTCGACGGTGGCATTAAGCAGGTAAATGGTCGGACCGGCGATAAACACAAAGATAATGAGTCCAATAGCAACGGTCATGTTGAAATTACTTAGATTCCGGATCCCCTTATCAAGTCCCAAAACCACAGAAATCGTAGCTACCATTGTAATACCGGCAATCAGCGATATCTGAACACCGGTAGATATCTCCACTCCAAAGAGGTATTCAAGTCCGGCATTGACTTGCATCACCCCGAGACCGAGTGAGGTCGCCACTCCGAACATGGTTCCGAAAATCGCGAGGATATCTATGGTATTTCCCATCCATCCGAAAATGCGATCACCGAGGATCGGGTAGAATGCCGACCGGATCGACATTGGCAAGCCTTTACGGAAAGAGAAGTATGCCAGCGACATCCCGACGATGATATATATCGCCCAGGGATGAAAACCCCAGTGGAAGAAGGTCAGCCGCATGGCTTCACGAGCTGCTTCCAGTGATTCACCCTCCATAGTCGGCGGTGAAAGGTAGTGAAACATTGGTTCGGCGACACTGAAAAAGACGAGTCCGATGCCCATCCCGGCGCTGAACAACATGGTAAACCATGATGTGTAACTATAGTCAGGCTCCGAATGATCGGGCCCAAGTTTAATTTCTTTAAATCGACTGAAGAACAGGTATACAACAAATAAAAGAAAAACAGCAACAGAAAGGATATAGAACCAACCGAACTTTGTTACGATAAAATTCTGGACGTTGTTAAAAACCTCACCAGTGCCATCTGGAAATACTACCCCGAAAAACAGAAATACAAGGATCGCTCCAATCGAGATGAAAAAGATGTAAGGATTGACCTCCAGTTTAAGTTTATTAAGCTGAGACATTAAACCTCCATCGCCTGGCTGTTGGCCTTCTTATTTCTATTTTGATTGACCTCCTTCCCACAAAAGCGGGGTGATCATTTAATAAAGGATCTAACCCCTAACATTTTGATAATCATAAAATAAACTAATACAATCGGACATTAGATAACAGAAATTTCCAATATAAATTCCCGTTTAACCCGGAGATTAATTTTGAAACAGAAATACGAACCCGGGATGACTGCCTGGAATATGTGAGCACCTTGGAAGCTAGATGGTACTGAGAGGTTAGATGTAATCGGGATTCTGCTGCATCTGCCGGAGGATCTCGGAATAGGGAACGCAACCCCGCACACAACGCCCTTTTTCTCTATACGACAACCGGACCTGCATCGCTTTCCAGTCCCGTTCCGGGAGATCCGATACAAGGACCTTTTCGAGAAATGCGATCAAGTATTTATAAAACCCGTTTTCTTCGTTGAGGTAGTAATAGGACCATGTTCCTTTTTTTTTCAGCTTCAGCATTCCGGAATGGTACAGAAACCGGACATGCCGGGAGACTTGATATTGAGGAATATCGAGTGCGTCAACCATTTCACAGATACACAAAGCCTGGTGAGACCGGACAAACAGATGCATGATCCGCAAACGGCGTTCTTCTCCAAGTGCTTTGAAGATGGAAACCAAATGTTGCATGTCAATATAAGGCAGTGCAGGCACATCCCGAAATGGAATGTGCCTGCACTGCAGCATCAGTGAAGAAACTGCGGTATTCCCGCAGAATCAGTAAACCAGCTCAGTTGGACTGTTTGCTTTTAATAGCGACCTGTGCCGCTGCAAGCCGGGCTATCGGTATCCGGAATGGTGAACAGGATACATACGACAGTCCCTGCTTGTGGCAGAAAGCGATTGACTCGGGATCACCTCCATGCTCACCGCATATTCCAAGTTTGATATCCGGTTTCGACATGCGGCCAAGTTCAATCGCCTCGGTAATCAGTTTTCCAACACCTTTCTGATCCAGTGTCTGAAACGGGTCATGGGTAATGATCTTTTTCTGCAGGTAATATGGGAGGAATTTGCCGATGTCATCCCGGCTGAAACCAAATGTCATCTGGGTGAGGTCATTGGTTCCGAATGAGAAGAAGTCAGCCTGAGGAGCGATTTCATCCGCAACCAGCGCGGCACGTGGCACTTCAATCATGGTTCCGATCTGAAACTCAATCCGCTTTCCCTTCTCTTCGAACACACGTTCGGCCGTGTCCTGGATTACTTTCTTTTGATCTGCCAGCTCTTCACCGGAGCCGACCAGAGGTACCATAATTTCAGGGTGTACCGTTATCCCACTCTCCATTACTTCGATCGCCGCTTCCAGAATCGCTCTAGTTTGCATTTCGGTAATTTCAGGAAATGTGATCCCCAGTCGACAGCCGCGGTGTCCAAGCATGGGATTGGCTTCAGCCAACACTGCGACTTTTTCTTTTACCTTTCGATAAGGTATTCCGAACTGTTCTGCGAGCGCCTTCTTTTCCTCTTCCGTGTGGGGAAGAAATTCGTGGAGCGGAGGATCCAGCAGTCGTATCGTGACCGGATCGCCATCCAGCGCTTTAAAAATCCCTTTGAAATCCTCTTTTTGATAAGGTAACAATTTTTCGAGATTTTCCCGACGCTCCTTCTCATTGTCGCTCATAATCATACGACGAACGGCAATGATCCGTTCACCTTCAAAAAACATGTGTTCGGTACGGCAAAGCCCGATCCCCTCAGCTCCAAACTCCCGGGCTTTCAAGGCATCCTCGGGCCGGTCGGCATTGGTTCGGATTTTCATATCCCTGAACGTATCCACCCATTTCATAAACTTTTTGAAATCGGCACTCAATTTAGGAGGAGTAAGCGGCAATTGGCCAAGCACCACTTCGCCAGTCGTACCATTGATCGATATCCAGTCACCCTGATGAACAGTATGGGTTCCGTCTGACAGACTTTTATTATTATAATTAATGACAATACCTTCACATCCGACTACACACGGTTTTCCCCAGCCCCGTGCCACAACTGCAGCATGACTGGTCATACCACCTCGCGACGTCAGAATTCCTTCGGAGGCGTTCATCCCGCCGACATCGTCCGGACTGGTTTCGATGCGTGCAAGGATAACCTTTTCTCCTTCCAGCTGTGCGTCTTCGGCTTCCTGGGATGAAAAGTAGACTTTTCCGACAGCCGCGCCTGGTGAAGCCGGGAGTCCAGTCCCTACTACGGTCTTGTCCTGGGCCGCATTGTCATCAAACCGGGGATGAAGCAGCTGATCCAACTGTTCGGTCGTAACAAGTTTGCTGACCGCCAGTTCTTTCGTAACCAGTCCCTCCTGCACAAAGTCGACAGCAATTTTCAATGCTGCAGGACCAGTGCGTTTTCCGCTGCGGGTCTGCAGGATGAAGAGCTTTCCTTCCTGAATGGTGAATTCAATATCCTGCATATCCTTGTAGTGTTTTTCCAGTTTCCTGGTGAGTTCTTCCAGTTCATCATACACTTTTGGAAGCGTATTCTTAAGATCACTGATGGGGTCGGGTGTACGGGTTCCGGCTACGACGTCTTCACCCTGTGCATTTATCAGGTACTCACCATACAGTTCGTTTTCGCCGGTATTGGGATTTCGGGTAAAAAGTACTCCGGAACTGCTGGTTTCACCCATGTTCCCAAAAACCATGGCCTGAACATTGACTGCGGTACCAAGGAGCCCGGTGATCTTGTTAATTTTTCGATATTTTTTAGCCCGGTCACTGTTCCAGGATCCGAAAACGGCATTGATGGATAACTGCAGCTGCTCCATCGGATCTTTCGGGAACATAAATCCGGTTTCTCTCCTGTAAATTGCCTTATAGCGATCAACCAGGTCACGCAGATCTTCCGCTTCAAGTTCATTGTCGTTGGTGACTTCGCGCTGTTTCTTCATGTTATCCAAAGCACTTTCGAAATGATCATGCGAGATACCCATCACCACATCGGCGAACATGTCAATAAACCGACGGTAGCTGTCAAACGCAAACCGTTCGTTGCCTGATATCTTCGCCAACCCCTCCACGACATTGTCATTCAATCCGAGATTCAGTACGGTATCCATCATGCCCGGCATGGAAACGGCTGAGCCAGACCGAACTGACAGTAACAATGGTTTTTGAGGGTCTCCCAGTTTCTGTCCCAGCAATTTTTCCTGCTGTTCAATCCCCTCCTGAAGCTGCTCATTCAAACCGTTCGGCCAATTCTTGTTATTTTTGTAATAGTGATCACAGGCTTCCGTGGTGATGGTGAGCCCCGGAGGCACCGGTAAACCGGTTTTACTCATTTCGGCGAGATTGGCACCTTTGCCGCCCAGTAAATCTCTCATGCTCCGGTCTCCTTCCGCCTTACCGTCACCAAAATTATACACATACTTGATCTGCTTGGTCATAATTATACTCCATCTGTTATGTGGTTGGTTTACTCGTGATCCGCTCATGTAGTAATGGACTGCTTAATTACCATTCAATAATCGCTGAGGCAGTCAACAGATAACCGTTATGCTGTAAGACAATAATTTTTTTCAGATGTTTAACAGATCATCTGTATTCAAAAATGCAAAACCTCCGTAATACTTGCGGATACACGAATTATCTTTCTCGCGGTCAATGTACTACCAAAATAAATTAAATTCCAGAAAATCATTACGGAATATGCCTGCATGTGCTTCTTTACATGTTTCAATAACTAATAGCACAAACAGACACTTCACATATATTTCAAAAAGCTGATGTACTATAGAGATGACGCCGAAGCAGCCCGCAAAGCATCTCCGGCAGATACCAGCCGGTTTACTGAAATGCCGGTGTCGATCGGGGGAAGCGGAACAGACTTTCAGACGCCAAAGGCAATGAATCATGTGCATAAACAACTATATATTCAGCAATTATTCATTATTATTCGCACAAGTAGTTAACATTTATATATAGGCAAGAGTTAAATAAATATGAAAGTGGCTTTCCCGGGACTTACTTCGATTCAATCAGCCGGACTAATCCTCGGTGTTATCGGGCTATTCGTTCCATTACTATTGCCACTGGATTCCCTCTCAGTTGCGGGTCAGCTTAGTCTTGGAATCTTTTTTATGGCTGCAATTTTCTGGATGTTTGAACCCATACCTATTTTTGCCACATCTATGCTTGTCATTCTCCTGCAAATTGTGCTTCTGAGTGCTCAGGGTCCCGTTTACACGAATGCCGAATTACCGGTCGACAAACCGGTCACCCTGGAAGATCATAACTGGCAGATCCCTTCCAGCGCAATCAGAGATGACGAGACCATAATCGTTGCCGTTGCTCCCGGTGAAACCGAATCTATAGAAGTTGAGATAATCGACCGGAACGGAAAGCATGTCATTGTCCGGAGCACCGAACTGACATCGGATCATGCCGTCATCACCCGACCTGAGCACCGTCTGGTTAACTACAAGCCAAATTCTTATACCGACTACCTCGGAACTCTTGCCAATCCCATCATAATACTTTTTCTGGGTGGATTCATGCTCGCGGAAGCATCTGTCAAGTACAACCTCGACAAGAACCTCACCCGGTATCTTCTGCATCCTTTCGGTTCACAGCCCCGGTTTATTGTGCTTGGTCTTATGCTTGTCACAGCGGTTCTCTCCGCTTTTATGAGCAATACAGCAACAGCCGCAATGATGATCACCGTCATTCTGCCCATCATTGCCCAACTTGAACCCGGTGACAGGTTCAAATATGGACTCGCACTTTCTATTCCAATAGCGGCAAATATCGGTGGTATCACCACACCCATCGGCACGCCGCCCAACGCCATAGTAATTGCCGCACTTACTGAGTACGGCATTTCCATCTCCTTTACCGACTGGATCATCATTACCGCCCCTCTTGTGCTGGTAATGCTGCTCTTCTCGTGGTGGCTGTTGCTAACGCTCTTCCCGCCGAGTGTGAAGCGGTTCCAATTGATTATGGAAGGTACATTCAGTCTGTCGCCAAAAGCTGTAGGCCTTTATGTTATTTTCGGGATAACAGTCCTGCTCTGGGTTACAGAAAACAGTCACGGAATTCCGAGCAGCATGGTCGCTTTTCTGCCGGTCGCCGCACTGGTTACCGGTGGCATTCTGAACAAGAACGATATCCGGAAACTCCCGTGGGAGGTTCTTTGGCTGATGGCCGGTGGTATCTCGTTAGGCATAGGAATGGATAAAACCGGGCTGGCTGTCTGGATGATATCAGCCATGGACTGGAGTTCGCTGGGATATATCGCGTTGATCCTCGCTTTCAGTGCTGTTGCCATGATTATGTCAAACTTCCTCTCCAATACCGTAACAGCAACACTGTTGATGCCCCTGGTTATAAGCCTGCATGTTTCAGGTATCATGGGTGATCAGTTCAACCTTGTAATTACGGGGGTGATTATAGCCGTCGCCTGCAGTTTGGCCATGGCGCTCCCCATCTCAACTCCACCGAATGCAATTGCCATGTCAACCGGAATTTTTCGCACAAAGGATATGGCAAAAATGGGCATTATCATCGGAATTGTTGGAGTTATGCTGATTCTTGCCTATGCTATATTTTTCTGGCCTCTTGTCATCAACTAACCACTACATTACCACTATATGAAAACATCGGACATTTACATTCTCTGTATTGAAGACGAACATGAAGTTCTGGATGCCGTTGTCAGAGATCTCGAAAAGCTTGAAGATCAGTTCCCTGTCGAAACCGCCACCTCGGCGGAAGAAGCAAGTGAGGTGATCGGAAAACTGCTGGAAGAGAACAAGAAAATCGGACTTGTTTTATGCGATCACATTCTGCCGGGCGAAAACGGGATTGAGCTGCTTATTGAATTGCACAAGAACGAGAAGACGCACAACACACGAAAAGTGTTGCTGACCGGGCAGGCGGGGCTGGACGATACTGTCAAAGCGCTGAACCAGGCCCGCTTACACCATTATATCGCAAAACCGTGGTCCAAAGAGGAACTGCTCGAAGTGGCTGTCGAGTTGCTTACGGACTACGTCATTGAGCAGGAAGAGAATATTCTACCATATATGAGCTCCCTGAATGCCAACAGGTTGTCCGAATCCATCCGGACCCGAAGAAGTGTCAGTGATGGTTGACAGTTGCCGACACAATAAATAGCGTTGTCATTATCACCGGTATGAACCGAAATGATACTAAATTTTGCTAAAAACTGGCTGCAAGATCCCACCCGCATCACCAATCAGATTGCACGTTATCTGGAGAGTTCCGATGAGTTCAACTCCAATATCGTTTCGCTGGAGAAGGATGAGTTGTTCTTTTCCGAAGGCGATTTGAATGATGCCGTCTATATCCTTGTCGAGGGTACAGTTGAACTGTCCAAATCATCCCCCAATGGACGAACGATCAAAATCGACTGGCTGCGTCCAGGTTCTCTGGTCGGGTTGTTCTCATTTATCACGGGTGAATCGGTGCTGGCGACCGCCAAGACAGCGAGTCCGTGCAAAGCGATCAAACTGAGTGAAACCGAGTTCGTCAAAATCCAGAAAAGTAAGAGCGAAGTGGCCCATCTGGCTCAGCAGCTGATTATAGGCAACCTGATCGACCGGTATCACCATATCGTATCGGTTCATGTGGAACTGGAAAGTATCAATGAGACACTGGAAAAAGAACGCAACCATCTCCGGGAGGCATTGAAACAGCTCGAGGATACCCAGCACCGGCTGATCAGTCAGGAGAAGATGGCAACACTGGGACAGCTTGTGGCCGGAATCGCTCATGAAATCAACAATCCGGCTGCAGCCATGCTCAGGTCAACCGACAATCTAATGGACTATCTACCCAGAATCATTCAGAAAGCTGATCCCAATAAAGAACACTACTATGAAGAATTCTTCCTGATCGGTCTTCGGAGAAAAGTACGCGACTCTGACAAGCAGCGCCAAAAACTCCGGGAATGGGAGGAAGCCTATCCCGACCTGCCCCGAAGTCTGCTCCGGAAAATTACATCCATGAGCGATGAAGCTCTTGATTTTGTAAAAAAACAGCTGGGCCCAAAACCCGACATGGCCAGGCGGGAACAACTTGAGAATGGTGTACTTTTTTACGAATGCGGGTACTTCCTGAGGAACCTTCAATCCAGCACCAAGAGAATCGGAGAAATCGTTTCGAGCCTGAAAAGTTACAGCCGGCAGGACAAGGGGAAATATGAGAATTCTGATTTACGGGACGGATTGAATGACACACTGCTGCTATTGTCCAACCGGTTGAAAAAAGTCGACGTCATCCTGAATTTTTCCGATATTCCCGGCGTGGATGTTATTTCCGGGGAGATCAACCAGGTTTGGACCAATATGATTATCAATGCCTGCGATGCGATGGAAGATCGCGGGGAATTGGTGATATCCTGCGACTGTGACGACCGTTATGTCTGGGTAAGTATCCGGGACAGCGGTCCGGGCATCAAACCAGCCATCATGAGTGAAATATTCAAACCCAATTTCACGACCAAACAGAAAAACACCAGTTTCGGACTCGGGCTCGGTCTGGCCATTTCCCAGCAGATCATCCAGAAACACGGTGGTCAGATCAAGGTCCGCAATGCGGAGGAAGGTGGAACCGAATTCACTGTTTATTTGCCACTTTGACGATTAAACCGTTTCTTGAGTCAATTCCTTAATATGATATTCAAATTTAACATCTATTTTGTATTTGAAATCAATTAGCAAAATACAATGCATCACAATTTTGCTATAATAAATGCACGTTACATCTGTTCGGTTACCCTCTCCCCCGCCGATTATGATTATTACAACGGTTGGTAAGGAGAAGACTGTTTTATTCTCTTCCGAAAGCGTAATAGTGTACAATTCATGGCTATACAGCCTATTTGTAAACCTCTAATAATTGGAAAAACTATTATGAATCATCCAAAGTGGGTAAATAACAAAGAACTTATCAATTGGGTGGAAGAAACCGCCGCCCTCGTAAAACCGGATCATATTGAATGGGTAGACGGATCACAGGAAGAAAACGATCGTCTTTGCCAGTTGCTGGTCGACAGTGGAACTTTTATCAAACTCAATGAGAAAAAACGTCCCGGCAGTTTTGCCGCATTCTCCGACCCGTCGGACGTAGCTCGTGTGGAAGACCGTACCTATATATGCAGCAAGAGGAAATCAGATGCCGGCCCAACCAATAACTGGGTGGATCCGAATGAGATGAAAAATAACCTGAAAAAAATGTACGACGGTTGTATGAAAGGCCGCACCATGTATGTCATTCCTTTCAGCATGGGTCCATTGGGATCCTCCATTTCTCATATCGGTGTGGAAATAACCGACTCCGCCTATGTGGTTGTCAACATGCGGATAATGACCCGGATGGGTAAGCAGGTGATGGATGTACTCGGATCTGAAGGGGAGTATGTCAAATGTCTTCATTCGGTAGGGGCTCCTCTTCAAAAAGGCGAAAAAGATGTACCCTGGCCTTGCAACAAGGAAAAATATATTGTCCATTTCCCGGAAGAGCGGTCTATTATGTCGTACGGAAGTGGTTATGGTGGAAATGCGCTACTCGGTAAAAAGTGCTTTGCCCTTCGGATCGCCTCCACCATGGCCCGTGAAGAAGGTTGGCTCGCTGAGCACATGCTTATTCTCGGTGTGGAAAGTCCTGACGGCAAGAAAAATTATGTCGCTGCGGCATTCCCGAGCGCATGTGGCAAAACCAATTTCGCGATGATGATTCCGCCGAAAAGTTTTGAAGGCTGGAAGATAAGTACTATTGGTGACGACATCGCGTGGATCAAGAAAGGTAAAGACAGTCGGTTGTATGCCATAAATCCGGAATCGGGATATTTCGGTGTGGCTCCTGGAACCAACTACAAGTCGAATCCCAACGCCATGGCCACCATCGAGAAGAACACCATCTTCACGAACTGTGCATTGACCGAAGACGGTGATGTCTGGTGGGAAGGTATGACCAAGGAACCACCGGCAAATCTAACCAGCTGGCAGGAAGAGAAATTTGATCCCACTTCGGGTAAAGCGGCTGCGCATCCGAACGCACGATTCACCGCCCCGGCCGCCCAATGCCCATCGGTCGATCCTAAATGGGAAGATCCCGTTGGTGTACCAATCAGCGCCTTTATTTTTGGTGGACGTCGCAGTACCGCGGTACCGCTGGTGTATCAATCATCCAACTGGAACACTGGAATCTACCTGGCCGCGACCATGGGGTCAGAAATGACCGCTGCTGCTGCAGGTACTCTTGGCAAAGTTCGCCGCGATCCATTTGCGATGCTACCCTTCCTGGGATACCACATGGCTGATTATTTCAACCACTGGCTACAGATCGGACGAGAACTGCCCGATCCGCCGCGGATTTTCGGCGTGAACTGGTTCCGTACAGACGAAAACGGTAAATTCATCTGGCCGGGATTCGGCGAAAACGTGCGTGTACTGAAATGGATCATCGGGCGAGTCCGCGGACAAGCATCCGCGGTAGAAAGTCCGCTTGGACGTATGCCGCGCCACCAGGATATCGATTGGACAGGGCTTGAGGATTTTACCGAGGAGGATTTCCACTCACTGATGACTATCAACCGGGAGATCTGGAAGGATGAGGTTCTCGGACATGAGGAGCTTTTCTCGAAACTCTACGACCGTCTCCCAAAAGAGTTTCTTTTTTTACGTGAACTCCTCCGCTCACGCTTGTGGCGTTCTCCCGAGCACTGGGGATTGGCACCGGAGAGATTTTAGGAACCATCCCTGAAGGTTCTGCTCTGAACCGACGATAATCTCAAAACTGAAAGGGCGGTGGAATGATTCACCGCCCTTTTATATTTCTTGACAACTACGTGATACTGCTGCCTCCACTACATTTCGTGTCTGCCACGTAATACTACTTTCACGCAATACTGCTTTTACAACAATATTTCGTGTCCGCCTTGTGATTCTGCTGCCTCCACAATATTGCCTGAAAACGGAGCTTCCCCGACAACCGCTCCATTCACATCAACAATAACGGGCGATCCGGCTGCTCACGTTGCGAGCCGGAAAACGATCGGCAGAGAGTATCGGACCTTTACCGCCCGGCCGCGTTGACGTCCGGGTATGAATTTCAGTTTCTTGGCCGCCTCGATAGCCGCCTCGTCGCACCCTCCTCCGATGCCGCGAATCACAACCGGATCATTCACATCACCCTGTTCATCAATGACAAACTGAACAATGACCCGTCCTTCAATTCCGGCCATCACGGCTAAATCCGGATATCGTAAATAATCATAAATCGAACTTGTTCCACCTATCAAAACCGGCATATCTTCCACGATGGTAAAAATTTCGTCTTCGTCAAAGTCCTGATCCAAGCTGTCTTCGGGCATTGGCGGAGGCGGTGGCAGCAACGACAGCATGCCGCCCGAATCAAATTCCGTATCCAGGTCAAAAAAGACATCATCCACAATTTCAGCGTCAGGTACTACTACCGGAGCCGGTGGACGTGGAGGCGGGGGCGGGCGGAGTATCTGTTCGGTCCGGACAATCTCCTCCATTTCGATTATGTCCTGTTCTACCTCAGTGATAGTGAATTCCGATTTAAAATCGATATTAATGCGAAACATTATAATTAGTGTTGTCAATGTCAGGATCAAACCGGCTTCCAGATTGATGATGTAATAGTCTTGTAAATCGACCCCCGGTTTTTTGAACTTTAGCAAACTCATAACTGTACCTCCGAGAAAATACCCACTCAGAATAAAGGAAAATCATTTACCGCGACAACATTCCAAGTCACCACGTCTGCCGTTCACAGCTTTATGTCGGCAGATACCGCTTTCCATCCCAATGAATCCCGTTAAATAATTTGTGATCCAATGAATTCATCAGGAATCCGGCGCTTTTTTCATCGTTGATTACACGACGAACCTTTGACAATCAACTACCTTTATATTATATATACGATTTCATCTGTTTAAATATTATTGATTCATAAGAACAGAATCAGAATCCATGTGATAATTATCTGCCTATGTTTCAGAGTCTTCCGACATGGATGTTTCAACAGCTTTTAATTATACTTCTTATTACCTTTTTCCCTTATTTGCATCCCCTTCTAATGTACAAATTCACTCAATTCGCACCATTCCATTCACAAATAATCCCCCTTTGAATACCCCATCGAATGCACCGTATAAAGAACGGATTTCACTGAAACCCTACAACACCTTCGGCATCGATGTCACCGCCGACTACTGGGTAGAAATTTTTCACCTCGATGATATTGCAAGGTTGTTAGGTACGGATCTCTATCGGCAGTATCCCCACTTCATTCTCGGCGGTGGCAGCAATGTACTTTTTCCAGGTGACTACCACGGCCTCATCATCAAAAACAGCATCCCGGGGGTGACCGTTATTTCCGAAGATGAGTGCCATGTTGTCGTGCGCACAGGGGCCGGCGTTGTCTGGGACGACCTGGTTCGCCACTGTCTAAATAACGGTTGGGGTGGACTCGAAAACCTTTCCATGATTCCCGGGCTGACCGGTGCAGCACCGATTCAGAATATCGGTGCTTACGGAGTGGAGCTGAAAGAGACTTTCGTCTCGTTGGATGCGGTGCAACTGGACAATGGACAGACGGAGTCATTCGACAGGGAAAGGTGCCAATTCAGTTATCGTGACAGCATTTTCAAACGGTCGTGTAAAGGGCGGTATCTGATAACCAGCGTCACGCTTAAACTGGACAAAAAACCAAAGATGAATATTTCCTATGGACCTCTGAAAGCGATGCTGTCCGAAAAAGGAGTGGATCAACCGACAATTCAAGATGTGAGCCGGGCGGTTCGGGCGGTTCGTTCATACAAATTACCGGATCCGTCTATAACCGGCAATGCAGGAAGTTTTTTCAAGAATCCGTTGGTTACGGGCGACCGCTTTGCTCAGCTCCAGGACTCCTATCCGGATATTCCGGGATACCCCGTGGTTGACCAATCCGATTCAACGGGTGGTGATATTACGGCATCGGGCGGCAAAATCACCCCATCGGGCGGTAAAATAACCTCATCAGGTGGTAGATCTCCATCATCGAGTGTCAAGATACCGGCCGCATGGCTTATCGAAAAGTGTGGTTTTAAAGGGATGCGGGATGGCGACGCCGGAGTTCATAAGCGCCATGCTTTGATTCTGGTCAATCATGGTCGGGCATCCGGAGAACAGCTGCTCGGCCTCGCCCGCAACATCAGGGAAACAGTGCTGGAGAAATTCGGCATCGCTCTGGAACCGGAAGTCAATATTGTGAACGGTGACATCGGGATAAAACCCTGAACCAATATTCAATCACCTCGATGAAATATTTCGATGTGAAACGGTCAAACATGATTCATAAACGGATCACAACGTTCGCTCCAGAAAATAGGTCTGCATCCGGTCGGTGAAGTAGATCGCAGTATCAGAATATATATCGATCATATTGCGGTCAAATATCTCCTTACTGATATATTTCCCGGCTTGTTTCCATTCATTGCACCGCTCGATCTCTTCGAGAGCATCCAAAAAAGCGTTCTCATCACCTCCGAACAGTTCATCCACAAACTCTTGTTCTAAATCACTCACATAGGTTCTTATTTCAAGCTGATCATGTTTCGTATTCGTGTCGGAGTCGGGTTCAGATTTGATTTTGATGCCGGACTTGGTCCCGGAGTCGGGTTCAGATTTGGAAGAGTGTTCTGATTCAGATTCAAAATCAGAATTGTAAACAGACCTGTATTTGGTCAGGAAATCGGTATCGTTTTCGAGATCCGGTTTTGAACCGGCAGTTGTCCCACCGCTTTTTTCTGACGATCTTGCAGATGCACCCGCACGTTCCTTGACCGTTTCCGTTTTATCTTCATCAGAAGTATCGGAACGAACTTTAGTAAATCGTTGCCAAATAGGAATTTCATCTGAAGAATCACTTTTGGAGTCCCGTTTGATATTAATGTGTAACGGACGGTTTTCTTCGTCGTTCGGGGTCTCTTTTTTCAGCCTTGAATATAGCGGCTGCTCTTCCGTATCGCCACCGTTAGTCTTGCGGAACCGGCCCAGCAGATTTTCCTCTTCGCTGTCCGCATCCGTGTGTGCACCAGTATCCTTATTGATATCACTTTCATCCGAAGTCCCTTTCGTCTTCCGGTCAGGTGTTCCCCGCTTTGACGCATCATTCACCCCTGCTGCATCCAACCCGGTACCAACTGTTGAATCTTCTTCTGACGCACTTCCATGTGCGTTGGAAGTTCTTGCATAGCCGGGCTCATCACTCATTTTTGAACTCCGCGATGCTTCAACCGCCGGAACTCCTTTCGGCTTCACCCGGTTCTGAAATGTTCTTTCAGAATCTTC
>SLQC01000154.1 GCA_007131625.1 Balneolales bacterium
ACCGTGCAGCCAGGCGATATGATTATCACCATGGGTGCCGGTGATATATATAGATCCGGCGAAGATTTTGTTAAAAAGCTAAAAAAAAAATAATGAGATACTGAAACCGTAATCTGTCATGTCCAAAAAGAAAAAAAATACTGGAGCCAGGTATCTGTTTGCCACGCTGTTACTCCTCATCGCAGCGATCATGATCGGTTGGTATTTCAACCGGTCGATGGTGATCGGTGAGATATCTGTTCACGGATATGAAATGGCCGATCCCGACGAAATCGTCACGCAGAGCGGGCTTTTGGAAGGCATACACGGCGACAGTATCGTGTATCTGGATGTAATTGAACAGATTGAACAGTTGCCCTGGGTTTCCTCGGCGCATATCACCATGTCACATTTGGGGAACCTGCAGATCCGGGTGGAAGAGGAAGAGCCGATGGCGCTCTTGGTGGACGGCGGTCGATCCGCATGGGTCACCAAAACCGGAATTCAGCTCCCGGTAATACTCGGGAAACCGGTGGATGTGCCCATTTTATACGGCTTCCGGGTGACCAACGAGCCGGACACGCTTCGATCGGAAAAATTTCAGCAGGCGCAAGCGTTTTTGACTACCGCCATCCGCTATCCCGGTTTGTTCGCCATGATCAGCGAAGTGATGGTCACCAAAGAAGATGGCGTCGTGGCGCTCGCCGACCGCAACGCAGTCAGACTGACTTTTGGACATGATAATTTTGATGAGCGATTACAGAAATGGCTGGCATTTCAGTCACAGGTGGTTTCGGAGAAAGGAATGGAGCAGATGCGGAGCCTCGATTTCCGGTTTCGCGGGCAGGTTGTTGCAATTGAAAGATAATGGAATGCTGAACTTTTTAAATGATGGAATAAGGCTATGGAAGATCGAATAGTAGTAGGTTTGGATATTGGAACCACAAAAGTGTGCGCGGTAGTGGCATCGGTCGACGAGATGCAAAAAATAAATATCCTCGGTGTGGGAAAAGCCCCCAGCGATGGTCTCAACCGTGGTGTTGTTGTGAACATCGAAAAGACAGTTAACGCTATTCGTACCGCTATCGAACAAGCCCAGCTGGCCTCGGGAATTGAAGTGAAATCGGTGAATGTCGGTATTGCCGGGGACCACATCCGGAGCATCCGAAGCAAAGGAGTGATCACCATCAACAACCGGGACAACGAGATCACGGTCAAGGATGTGGAGCGGCTTCTGGAGGACTGTCAACGCATCATGCTGCCAACCGATCAGCAGATTATTCATGTCATTCCACAGGAATTTATTGTCGACGGACAGGACGGTATCGGTGATCCGGTTGGAATGAGCGGTATGCGGATGGAGGCCGAAGTGCATATCATCACCGGTCTTGTATCGGCGGCCAAAAACATGTTCCGGTGTGTGGAAAGGGCTGGATTCCAGGTTGCTGATCTGATCCTGGAACCGCTTGCATCATCGTATGCTGTGCTCGATCACGAAGAGAAAGAAGCCGGTGTGGTTTTGGTCGATGTCGGTGGCGGTACCACCGATGTGGCTGTTTTTCAGGACAACACCATCCGGCATACTGCTGTAGTTGCCATAGCCGGACAAAAAGTGACCGATGACATCCGGATCGGACTCAGTGTACTGGAAGATCAGGCCGAGAAACTTAAGTTTGACCACGGCCTGGCCTATGTTGAACTGATCCAGGATGACGAAATTATCACCGTTCCGGGTATTGCCGGCCGGCCGCCCAAGGAGATTAAAAAAAGCATTCTGTCCAAGATCATTCAGGCGCGAATGGAAGAGATTCTGGAAATTGTAGCCATTGAAGTAAAACGAAGTGGATATGCCAATGAAATGAGTGCTGGAGTCGTACTCACCGGTGGTGGTTCGCTGCTCGACGGCATCTGTCCACTTGCAAATGATGTATTCGGCATGGACGCCAAAGTAGGCATGCCGCGTGGACTCACCGGTGGACTGGTGAATGAAGTAAAAAATCCGATATATGCTACCGGTGTCGGACTCGTACTTCACGCTCTGCAACACAACAAGCAGTCGGGCGGGCAAGTCATGATCCCCACTTCCACGCAGGGGGCAAGTGTGGAAAAAGTAATGAATCGAATCGCAGCTCGGATGAAAAGCTGGTTTAAAGAACTTTAGTGATAACTTAGCAATCAAAACATGGAGACGACAATGTCGAACCTCAATAACACACGATTCAGCTTTGACGAACAAAGCCAGGAAAACGCCAAGATCAAGGTCGTTGGCGTGGGTGGCGGTGGAGGAAATGCCATCAACAACATGATCGCCAAGGGATTGAACAACGTTGAGTATATCGCGTTGAATACCGATGCCCAGGCACTTAAACAGAGTCATGCCGATATAAGCATACAGGTCGGCAAGAATCTCACAAACGGACTCGGAGCCGGTGCGCGGCCTGAGATAGGGCGCGAAGCGGTTGAAGAGAACCGTCATGAAATCGAGGAATCGATCGAAGGTGGCGATATGGTATTTGTAACGGCCGGAATGGGTGGTGGTACCGGTACCGGAGGCGCTCCGGTGATTTCCGCTATTGCAAAACGAAAGGGCATTCTTACCGTCGGAATTGTGACTATGCCTTTTACTTGCGAAGGCAGGATACGGATGAAATATGCCGTTGACGGCATCAACGAACTGAAGAAAAACTGTGATACAGTGATCGTGATTCCGAATGAGCGGCTGCTCGATATCTGTGATGAAAACACCAGCCTTGTCGATGCATTCAAGTTGGCTAATGAGGTGCTCTATAACGCAACACGTGGTATCTCAGATCTGATCCTTATGCCGGGTCTGATTAATCTCGATTTCGCAGATGTGCGCACCACCATGCTCGATGGCGGGGCTGCCATCATGGGGTCGGCTTCAACCAGTGGAGCCGATCGTGCAGAAATAGCAGCACGGGAAGCGATCAGCTCTCCGCTGCTTGACGGTGTAAGCATCCGCGGAGCACGTAATGTCCTTGTGAATATATCTGCCGGATCGACGCTCGGTATGCGGGAAGCAACAACGGCGACCAGTATCATTCAACAGGAAGCCGGCGATGAAGCCGAAATTATCTGGGGTACCGTTCTGGATGAAGAATTCGGCGACGATCTCCGCATAACAGTGATTGCGACCGGGTTTGACTCGGCTGAGGAAGAAAAAAATGCCGGTGGTATGCAGGCCGTCGAGTCAAAAACTGAACCAAAACGGGTGGAGCAGTCGCGTCGGATACCAGTAAATCTGCCGACCGCCGACGATATTCCCAAACGGTTCAAGCATGAACCGGGGGAGTTCTACAAAGGAGAGAAAAATCTGAAGTATCTGGATTCTCCGGCCATAGGACGCCGCTCCGGTATGTGGCCTGCTACCGATGATGGCAGAGGCAGGGGCGACGAAAAGGAACAGTCTGCGCCGCAACCGAGTAACACCGGCTCTAACAACAAGTTACTTAATGATCGTGAAGAGAAGATCGATAAAAACAATTCGGAACAACCGGCGTTTTTGCGCAAAATTATGGATTGATCAAATATTGATTGCTTACAAGGGCTGCTTCTTGACCGGGGCAGCCCTTTTTAAATCAGTGCACCTGCTCTGCGAGACTAATCAGAGCATTTAACCGACCGGATATCATGGGTATCATTTACACTATTCGACAATTCCTGGAACTGATGCGTCCTCATCAGTTTACCAAAAACCTGTTTGTCTTTCTACCCGCTTTTTTCGCTTTTCGTATCACCGATCCCGCACTTTTTATTCAGACTACGTTTGCTTTTGTTGCATTCTGCCTGGTAGCCGGCGCCGTGTATATTATCAATGATTGGTCGGACCGGTACGAGGATATGAATCATCCGGAGAAAAAACACCGTCCAATTGCCTCTGGTCGCATCTCCAAACAAACCGCTTTCATCGGGATGGTCCTACTTCTCAGTGCAGGAGCTCTATTGTCATATGCACTTTCCGTTACCATCCTGTTGTTGACTACAGGATATTTTCTGATCAATATTATCTATTCCGTCAAACTGAAACACATCCCTTTACTCGATATATCCCTAATCGGTGTTGGTTTTGTGATCCGGCTGCTGGTGGGGTCGGAGGCAGCCCATGTTCCGCTCTCCCCGTGGATCATCGTTCTGACGTTCCTGCTCGCCCTGTTTCTCTCTCTTGCCAAGCGTCGCGACGATGTCCTGATCTATCTTGACACCAATCGACCGCACAGAAAGTCCGTCGACGGTTATAATCTGAAATTTCTTGATTCCGCAATGGTTATGACAGCCTCCATTGTGATACTTGCATATATTCTGTGGACGTTCTCCACCGAGATTGCCGATCAGCTGGATGGAGATCATCTCTATTTAACCTCGGTTTTTGTTATACTCGGTATGATGCGCTATATGCACATTGCATTCGTACAGGGAAAAAGCGGTAATCCTTCGATTGTTCTTCTCCGGGACCGGTTTCTGCAACTGGTGCTGCTTGGCTGGATGGCGAGCCTGATAGGGATTTTGTACCTTTGAGAGACTCCCGGTCGGTCAGGGGGTTCTATCAGGGCGGTGAGTGGTAATGACCGGTTGGCGTATGTGTGTGATTGACCCGGCCTGACAGCAGTTGAAAACCTAATGAGAATCAGAATAATAGTAACGACTACAGCATGACATTTCCAAACAGCTTTCAGTCCGGCTCAGGTGATACCGAACAACCCCCATTTGCAATGGTCGCATTTAGCGCCGCTATAATTGCGGGTTTTGCCGTCTGGTTTTACTTTGAAGTGGAGTTTGCACCCGCGCTGAATGACATCATCAGTATCTATAAAATTGCAGCACTTGATGGTGCCGGAAAATGGATCAACGGTTTTTACGGTCCCGGCTACACCCTGATCCTGATACTTGCCGGTGAATCGTTTGTCCCACTCGCCGTACTCAGCACGATCCTCATGGTCATCTCATTTGTTCTGGTATCCCGGCTGACAGCACTGCTGATGAAAGGCGAACATTTCCTGTCCATATTTACAACCCTGATTTTCTTTCTGCTTCTGTTTGCCGTACTGAAAACGAACTATTCTGACGCAATTTTCGTGTATCTCCTTTTTTCCGGACTCGCGCTCTACTTGTATGGCTATTTCAGCGAGATCCGGAACCGCGTTCGCGGACGAAAACGGAATATGCCTCTTGAGATGCTTGGATTGATTATCGCCGGATCGGTAGTCCTTTTCCGGCATCACGGCCTCGTATTTTTGCTGATTTTTTTGACGTTGCTTACTGTGTTGGGTCCCAACTGGATCGGCAGGTTTCCATTCCGGAGAATTGTCGGCATATACAGCGCCCTGTTGGTGACTTTTGTGGGACTTTTTATTCTGTCGCTGTTTGTCCGGGAGTTTCAGCATGTTAATTGGCAGACCTTTAATCTGTATAAATTTTTCTATGGTATGGATTGGTACCGGGTGGATCAAGTGCTGGATTCTCCGTCATACCTCCAGTTCTCTATCCTGGGAACTGTTGCAGAGCAGCCATTTTACAGCCTGACACGGATTGGCGCAGCCATTTACCAGGAACTTCTGCCAATCCTGATTGTGACAGGAATTCCGGCTTTGGGTTACCTGATTACAAAAGATCGATTTCATCTGGTTGTGCTGGTAACGATTTTGGCTTATATAGCTATGGTGCTGCCGGGTCTCGATCGCGGTTTATATCCGTTGATGCTGATTGTTTTCCTCTCATTTGTACTGCTGCTTTACCGGTCGATGATGATTTTACCCGGATTTTTCGGAATGCTTCTGGTGCTGCTTGCAGTTGGAGGTGGGTCTGTCCACCACTTACTCATCAAAAGATCGCAACTTCAGGACCATAACCGGTATATCCGCGAAGAGGTGGAACAGACACTTCGGACGATGGGTGCCGTCGATGCAGGCACCTTGTTCACCGATGATTACAACCTCGTTCTTTTTTCCTATAATACACTGGATATCAATAATTTTCAGGGTTGGTTGAATCTGCATCCCGATTTCCAGGATCTGCACCCCAATACCATATTTCAACAGCACCTGTTTGATGATCATGATATCGACTATGTGGTTTATCTCAGAAACGGGTACATTTCGGAAACGTATCCCGATCTGCCATGTGTCGAGCAGAGCACACTGAACGAACATCATATTTGCAAACTTTGAACCATATGGAACTCTCCGGATGGGGACGCCATCCGGTAATACAGGCCGAAATGACGCCTGCACACAATCACCGCGTGCTTCAGGAAAAAATCTCCGGCATGGGGACCCTCATCGCATATGGATACGGTCGCAGTTATGGCGACAGTGCTTTGGCGAAGCAGGTTGTCGGTATGCGCCCGCTCGACCGGATGATCGAATTTGAAGAGTCGACGGGATTGCTTACCTGTGAGGCGGGAGTTCTGTTCGCCGATATCGTCAAGACGTTTCTTCCTCGGGGATGGTTCCTCAAGGTGACCCCCGGTACCAAATACATCACTGTCGGAGGAGCTGTAGCCGCTGATATCCACGGGAAAAATCATCATATTGCCGGCTGCTTCGGAGATACCGTTTCGCATCTGAAAATGATTGGGGCCGGTGGCGAGACCGTTCATTGTTCAAGAGATCACAATTCCGAGTTGTTTCGTGCCACATGCGGCGGTATGGGGTTGACCGGAATCATTTTTGAAGCCGCTTTTTACCTGACAAAGGTGCCATCGGCGACGATTTCAATGACCACGATCAAGACCCGCGATCTGGTGGAGACATTCGAAGCGTTTGAGAAGCATGCCGATACACCGTATTCGGTAGCGTGGGTTGACTGCCTGGCGAAAGGTGGATCGTTAGGCCGGTCGTTGGTGATGCTTGGTGAGTTTGAAGGGGAGGATGCCAATACCGATATTGATTACCGCCCGTCGAATGGCACCACCATCCCGAAATGGTTTCCCGGGTTCCTGCTCAACAACGCAAGTATCTCGGTTTTCAACAAGTTGTACTATGCGAAAGCACAAAACGGCTCCTCCAAAAAGCGAGTCGGGGTGGATGCTTTTTTCTATCCGCTCGACCGGCTGCTGCACTGGAACCGGATTTACGGCAAGTCCGGGCTGATCCAGTATCAGTTCATCCTGCCAAAATCAGCGGGTGTTAAAGGGATGGAAGAAATTCTGCAGGAGATCGCACAAAGTGGAATAGGCAGTTTTTTGGCTGTTCTTAAGCTGTACGGACCGGCCAATGATCACTATTTGTCTTTTCCGATGGAGGGGTACAGTCTGGCGCTCGACTTCAAGGTACAGCATCGGTTGCCGGAGCTGTTGGACCGGCTCGATCGACTGGTGCTGAAATACTCCGGCCGGATTTACCTGGCCAAAGATGCAAGAGTCAGTCGCGAGGTTTTTGAGCAGGGGTATCCACAAATAGAAGCATTTCGAGCGTTGCGTAAATCGCTCGGATTGGATCGGAAATTTCGGTCTATGCAATCTGACCGGCTGGGATTGTGAACAATGCAGATTTGGCAAAGATCACAATACTATAACCGGTTGCAATCTGTAACACCCATGACATTATACTCCGGAACAAAAGCGCGTGACAGTTTTTTTCATGGGGCACCATCATGTGACGGTATAAATTGGAAAAATATAAATACTTGAATACTATAACCACATGCATAACACACGGATATTGATACTTGGAGCAAATAGCGATATCGCTGTGGCCACAGCTAGAATATTGGCGCAGGAAGGTGCAGATCTCTGGCTCTCATCCCGCAATTTGGAGGAACTGGAAAAAGAGGCGGCAAATCTTAGAACGCGTTACGGAGTGGATGCACGGGGGGTTCGATTTGATGCACGTGATTTTGATAGTCATCCGGATTTTTACTCCGGACTGGATCCGAAACCCGACGGAGTGGTACTGGCATTCGGATTGCTGGGAGATCAGCAGACGTCGCAGAAAGATTTTGATCAGGCACGTGCGGTGATGGAGACGAACTACACAGGGGCGGTCTGCATTCTGGAGCTTGTTGCGGCCGATTTTGACAGGCGCGGAAAAGGATTTATCGTCGGCATTTCTTCGGTGGCGGGAGACCGTGGTCGGGCCGACAACTACATTTACGGTAGTTCCAAAGCAGGATTTACGGCGTATTTATCCGGATTACGACAGCGACTGCATGCATCCGGCATCCCGGTACTTACGGTCAAACCAGGGTTTGTCGCCACGAAAATGACTGTGGGCAAGCCCCTTCCGAAACGACTTACCGCTGATCCCGAAATGGTGGCGAGAGCGATCGTGAAGGGCATCCGGAAGCGGAAAAACGTCATTTATGTAAAGCCGTTGTGGCGTGTGATTATGGGGGTGATCACGCATATCCCTGAGAAAGTTTTCAAAAAACTTAGTTTGTAACAAGTCATCCGGATGAAATCAGGAGCAGGTAAAGCAGACAAAAATCAAATGAATCAGATATTGTCGGTTTTTTTTTGGCATTATGACCGCACTCCTGGTCCCGGTCACTGTAAGGTTAGTTCGGCTCTGAAGCGAGGTTCATCATGCCGTTCCAGGTAGTAAATAAATATTCCATTTTCCAGATCCATCTCCATCATCCAGACGTTGGTGGCGGCTTCGGGAAGCATCGCTGCAGTAGCTTCATCCGCAGGGAAATACTGTTTTGTGGAACTTCCGTGATCATCTGCATAACCGCCATAACCACTGAGATCATCTTCCCCAGGTTCTTCCTCATCCTTGTCGCCGATATGGTCATGGTAGAGATGCAGCCCCTCTCCTCTCTGCGCAACAACCCATGTGGCATGCCATGTATCACCATCACGATAGAGATCAATATTCACAACATCCTCTTCACAAGTAGAGATATGAGCACGCAACTCTGTATCTACAAGGGTATGTTGCGGGTCGTCCGGAAATGTAGATGCTCCAATAAAAGTTTCACCACACAGAGAAGAGATGTTGGAGAAAAATGATTCATGGATTGTTTCCGCTTCAAGGCCTTGTGCATTATTTGTTCTCTGACGCTCACCACAAGCCGTAATCAAAAGTAGCAGAACGAGGATATTCAGATATTTTTGCATCTGTTTTATTATTTGGTTTTCAAGATCCGGTAGTGTATCCGTGAGATTAATCCTATGACAATACGTCACAGGCAGTTAACATGATTGAATTATAACAGATTGTAGCAAGGTTCAAAATCCAATCCAAAATCTGCCTTAATAACATTAAATGCAAAAAGTATCCACAAAAACCGGATTGTGGCATCGGCATCACATGCAGAAAATGGAAACGATAAATAACTGCCGGCTGCATTTTGGCAATGATTGGTCAGTCCCGTGTCAAAGAGAGGAATCTCACAGGAATAGTGGAGCTTATAGTACTCCAAGCGGAATCGGACAGCTGATCACTTCGGAAATGGTTCGCAGCAGTTCCCGTTCGCGCAGCGAAAGGTGCTTGTCGGAATAAATACAATGAACCAGCGCACCCAGGGCATATTTTTTTACAGGGTATGCTGATGCCGAAAACTCGTTCAGGGCTTTGTCAAGCTTATCTAGCGTACACTCCTCGGAGGTTAACAGACGGATACCATCGGGCAAATGCTCTTTGACCGCTTCCATTCCGGCTTTCCAGGCTTCATTCGTGTCACTTTCCGAAGCGTGAGCCATGGCCGACAACAAAATAGAAAAGTCTTCTCCCAGAGTTTTGAAATGGTGATGGCGAATTTTTGGTGCTTGCTTCTCGGTGAAAGCAGAGTCAAGCTTAAGAACAATCATCTTCTCCATCGCAAAATCAAATAGACTGATATGGTCATCCTCCCGGATCAGCCGTTCAACGATGTTGCGGAATTCTTGGTACTGTGCCTCACTCATTTGTCGCAAGGTGGGTAAAGCGAGCTCAGCCAGCGGCAGGAACCATTCTCTGCTTCCCTTGTTCAACTCATCCAGGAACAGATCGGCTTGCTTTCCGAGATTGTGATCCGACTTTTCGAGAAACCAATCCGGTACGTTCCCGGCGGATGGTTCTCTGCCCGATAACAGGAGCGCCACGATAAGTGCTTCTGCTCCCAGGGGTTCGTGAGCAGCCTCCCGCAATATCGCAGGGATACTTTCAAGTAGCTTGCCGGCTTGCGTGACCTGATGTCCTTCAAGCGTACCGATGGCTGCAAGGATCACCTCGGGACGCAGCGCGGGATGAGCAGTTTCAATGCCGCCCATTGCGTGCCCGGCACCTGCCTGTCCGAAAACACCTGCGGCACGCTCGGCTGTGGCATCAGTTTGGTCGGAAGAAGCTTCGGCACGAGCAATCCGGTCCTTATCCAGACGCTTTTTGAGGCGCGCTTTTTTCTTTTGATCCTCCTGGTCGAAGGAGGGATCGACGGCGCGAATCCGTTTTTCAAGAGGGGGGTGAGTGGCAAACAGACGGTCAAAAGCAGAGTAATAACTGTTGGCAAAAAACAGGTGACTCAACTCCATGGCATGCCCATCGTTGATTTTGCTGCCGTTTTGGGCCTCACCGATTTTCCGCAATGCACTGGCGATGCCGTCAGGGTTTCGGGTATACTGTACAGCTGCAGCATCAGCCAGGTACTCACGCTGTCGCGAGATTGCCGCCTGGATCATGCGCCCGAATAACATTCCAATATACCCGACAATTAAAAGAACCAGTCCAAACACGATGATCACAATTGTTGCCTGGCCTCCGCCGCCGCTTCCTCCGCGACCTCCTCCGGATCGGCCGATTCTGGAAAAAGCGGCACTGCGCATCAGTATCATTCCCATCAAATGAAGCAGTAAAATCCCATTCAGAATTCCTATGAGACGGATATTAAGCCGCATGTCACCATTAAAAATATGACTAAACTCATGGGCGATCACCCCCTGAAGCTCATCCCGGTTAAGCTTTTCCAGGGTTCCGCGAGTTACCCCTACAGCAGCGTCATTTGCATCAAAACCAGCTGCAAATGCATTGATATTCTCTTCATTATTCAGGACATAGATGTCGGGTACCGGCAGACCGGAGGCGATGGACATTTCTTCCACTACGTTCAGCAGTTGGCGCTCTTTGTGATCCCGGGTAGACGGCTCCACCTTGCGCCCACCCAGCATCTCTGCAACAGCCGATCCACCTTTTCTGAGTTGCGCTATCCGAAATAGTGTGCCTGTAAGGATGAGGATAATCAGAATGGTCGAAACGGCCAGCATCAGATCAGGTTTCCAGATACGTTCGATGAGTGAAGCATCAGCCGTTGCCTCACCTGTAAATCCGAAAAGTACGAGGGCAACCAGATATACCGATATTATGATCAGGACCACCGCCGTAGCATAAAGAACGACCAGTTTTCCTGTGGTGCGCCGCGCACGATCCTGTGCTTCAAAAAAGTCCATAAGGCCTGGCTCGATTCCGTTGATTAAATGATCTGACTTCGATTCTGTGAATTAAAAGGCTGGTCCTGAATAATATATTATTTGAGAGGATCAGCTCTATTGAATGAATTACATAGCGTTAATCCTGTTCTTTGAATAAGAAGTGATAATCCCGCTAATGGTAAATCAGAAAGAGACTTTAGGAGCTTGTCTTTCTTCTGTGGTTTCGATTTCAAAGAGTTGTGCCTGATTGAATCCGAACATATTGGCAAACAGGATATTCGGAAACTTTTCCCTTGTCGTGTTGTAGTTCATTACAGCGTCATTAAATGATTGACGAGAAAAAGCGATCTTGTTTTCGGTGGATGAGAGCTCTTCTGTCAGCTGCATCATGTTCTGGTTTGCTTTCAGATCTGGATAGTTTTCCGAAAGCGCAAACAAACGGCCGAGTGCCCCGCTTAAGCCCTGTTCGGCACTTATCAGTTTTTTCATCGATTCCGGATCACCAGGCTGTTGAGCAGCCTGTTTTTCCACTTGTTGCGCCTGGTTTCGAGCCTGGATCACTGCTTCCAGTGTTTCCCGTTCATGCTTCATGTATCCTTTGGTCGTTTCAACCAGGTTTGGGATCAGATCATATCGGCGCTTGAGCTGGACATCAATTTGGGCGAAGGCATTTTTAAACCTGTTGCGATGAGTCACGAGGCGGTTGTAGATGGCAATTGTGGAGACTGCCACCAAGACAAGCAGAACGAGAATAATGATAAATGTTGTCATGGGAATAGTACTGATGTGAGATGAATGGATGATGCTTTAGAAAAATGCTGATGAAATGGGTAACATGTATATATTTTATTCTCAGTAGAAGTAAAAAACCAACCCAATTACATAAACGTAATATATAAGTTGTAAGTGATTATTGCTCAAATACTTTTATTAATACTTCGCAGGCTTTGGGTTCAGGAATCTGGAATTCGCGAATTATAAAAATCGTCCCTCATCCCCTCCCCGGAAAGGAGGGGATTTTTCAATCCGATTTTCACTGGCTCCGGTTCACAGGTTACGCATCTTCAGCATCAGGGATTCGGGGATGTTTCTGATGAAGGCCATGACCCAGCGCATTTTTCTGCCGGTGAAAATTTTATACTTCCCTTTCTTCCAGGCGTTGTAGATATCTCTTCCTGCGACAGGAAGTGGAGTAACTCCAAATTTGGAGGTGCGGCCGGCTACCATTTTTGTAGGTACAAAACCTGGCAAAACGGTAATGACGTGTACACCGGTTGGGTGCAATCTGTGACGCAATCCGTCCAGATACACGGTTAATCCCGCTTTGGATGCAGCGTAAATATAGCTGCTTTTTCGTCCGCGTTCTCCGGCAACGGAACTGAGGCCAATGATGGTACCTTTCCCAATCTGTTCGAAATCGGCTGCGACGATTTCCAGAATGCTAACCGCCCCCATCAGGTTTCCTTCCAGGACAGATTTGGCTTTTTTAAAATCCTCCTGACACTCTTTCTGATTTTCCAGGACCCCAAAGGCCTGAATAACAACATCCGGCCGTGATGTCAATTGATCATAAAACTTTTGATGTGATTCATAAGCGAGGGCATCGAAGGCAATAGCCCGGGCGACAACCCCATACTTTTCAACAATTTCCCGTGCGCGCTCTTTCGCGTTTTGTACGTTCCGGGAAGCAAGAATAATCTCAGCCTTTTCATTTAATGCAAATTGTTCCGCGGCAGCAATACCAATCTCCGAATTGCCGCCAAGTACCAATACTATCATGATTTCAGTATTATACCTATGGGAGTGTTTTTCGGTTATCTGAGTTCACGCACCCAAATATTCCGGAAACTTACGAGATCGCCGTGATCCTGCAGACGGATGGGCAGTTTTTCCGGATGTTTTTCATATTTGGGCAGTCCCCGGAAGACGATCGGGCCTTCGATTTTTACATGGTGCTGTATCAATACACCATTGTGTATTACCGTTACAAATGCCGGTTTAACAAGGCTGCCGTCATCCCGGAACACCGGTGCTTCGTAAAAAATATCATACGTTTGCCATTCTCCGGGAGGAAGGCTGGCATTGACCAGTGGGATGCTCTGCTTGTAAATGGAACCTGCCTGTCCATTCGGGTAGGTCGGATTGTCGTAGGAATCGAGAATTTGGACTTCATACAAACCCTGAAGGAAGACGCCACTGTTGCCGCGACCCTGTCCTTCACCTACAATCTTTTCGGGAGTTCGCCACTCGATATGCAATTGGATATCACCAAAACTTTGGCGAGTCATGATATCACCCGTACCTGGCACCACGGTCATTGCACCATGATCGACGGTCCATTCCGCAGGTCTGACCGTGCGATCAGGGGCGTCCGGGTCTCTAAGTGCATCATGTGAGAACATTTCCCAGTTATCCAAATTCTCCCCGTCAAAAAGGATGATGGCATCAGATGGAAGTTTACCGTTGACAACTGGTGTAATCACTTCCGGTACCGGTTCCCATACTTCGGTAAGTTCCGGATCCCATTCAACGGTTCGGTCCTGTGCATGTATCAACGAAATCGAGAAGAAAAGGATTGCAAAGAATAAGGTATTTATTTTTGTCATGATTTTGTCCCTGGTTTTATGATTGAGTATGATTGTAAACGGGAATCATCCATGCCACATAATCTTCAATAAATGAGCATGAATTGCGTCATGGCTTTACCGTATGACCTTGGAATCATCAATGACCGAAATTTATGGTATATAAGCCTATAATTAAACCTTTAGTTGTTCCATCTGACCTTATGTCAGAATATTGTAAATAGGTGAAAATTTTTCGCAATGCACTGAAGTATCTGATTCCGGTAATTGTTCTGGTGATGGTCGTCGGACTCATATTATCCAGGGTGTATCAGCCGAAACCATCTGCATTGCTATTTTTATGAAAACATGAAATATAGAATTTGACCGCACCGGAAATAACTACTATTTTCTATCCGGGAAAGTGGAGATAAATTGGAAAAAAATCTTAATGACAAAAAAAGGAATTATTACAGTATGAAACATTTGAATTCCGCTATCACAGTACTGATTCTGTTTATATCAGGGGCATGGGTCTCTGGCTGCAATTCCGAAAATTCGGGGTACACGGATCGGGATCGGGAACGGCTGGAGCTGGTCCGTGAATATGCCGACAGGGTACTGGAGGCCGGGGCCGACCGCTGGAGCGGTCAAAATACGCCTCTTCTGGCCGACGGTATTAACGTCGATACCGGTGAACCGGTGGTATGGCGCTATGATGGAGAAGAATATATCATATCCAATTTGGCAAGTCAGCAGAATCTGTTTCGGGTTTTAACCGGTTTGAGCAATCTGTCGGGTGATGATCGATACAAAGAAGCCGCCCAAGCCTCGATCCGGTATCATTTTGACCATCTGGCCAGCGAATGTGGATTGTTGCGATGGGGTGGCCATCAATTTATCGAGTTGGAAAATCTCGATTATATCGGTCATTTTGACGCCAATCAGCACGAATTTAAAAACAGCTTTCCTTTTTACGAATTGATGTGGGAAACAGACCAGGAGGCAACAACCCGGTTTCTTCGCGCCTTCTGGAATGCCCATATTTTTGACTGGGAAACGCTGGATATGAACCGGCACGGTCGCTGGGGTCTGGATATGGGGGATTTGTGGGAAAATGAATTCGGCGATCCCGAGCCCTTTTTTGAGGGAGACGGCCTGACCTTTATCAATGCCGGCTCTGATTTGATCCATGCAGCCGGCATGCTCTACCGGTTAAATGGCGAACAGGGAGCTATGGACTGGGCTCGCCGGCTTCATGGAATGTATGTACAAGCGCGTCACCCGGATACCGGACTGGGAGTGTATCAGTACAGTATGCCGAGTCAAAGGAGAAGTCCGCCAGCTGAAGGGTCGCTTGAAAGATTTACAGGCTCCGGGTATGGTGACCGTGCAAAAAATCAATTTGGCTCCGAATTCGGTGAGGTTGCCCGGGAAGGTTGGGTAATGTGGGGCAGCCGGGTCAAGTCCATTTATGTCACCAGTGGATTTATGCAGCTGGGGCTGGCTGAAGCTATGGGTGATGATGGTGCGGAATTCCTCGAGGGAGTTGCATCGGGTCTGCGTGCTCTGGCTGAACACGTATATGATCCTCAGGAAAATCATTTCATCCCCATGTGGGCCGATGGAACCGAATTGACAGGAAGACGAGTGCAACGGATCGGTTACTATTGCAGGGAAGGCTGCAATCAGGATCAGGTATGGGTGCCACTGGATGCCGATATGGAATTTTTAATGACTTACGCTCGTGCTTACCGACTGACGGGAGACGACCTTTTTTGGGAAACAGCAAGACAAATGGCTCATGGTTTGGGCCTAGGTGAGATTGGCCGTCGCCCTGGTCAGGGCGTTGCTCTGAATATGAATGCCGCTGGGTCCGGATACGAAGAGATATTTGCTTTGCTTGAATTGTACCGGGCCGCAGAACATCCGGATTATTTGGAACGTGCCCGGATTGTGGCCGACCGAATGATTGCCGAACACTATCATAATGGCTTCTTTTTACCTTCCAGGAATCATGTCAATGCAAATTTTGATGCTCTTGAACCACTTGCCCTTTTAACGCTGGATGCCGTTTTGCAGGGAACTCCGGAAAGTGTTCCAGCCCATGTCGGAGGTCGGGGATACATTCACGGCCGGTATGATGGCTTTGGACGAACATATGACTATATTGCCATCTGGGGGCAGCGGCGTTAATAACTTTTTTCATCAGAAAATCCAGGTTAAATAGATATAAAAGAGATAATGACAAAAAAATATCAGCTTGATAAGAAGTATTTACATGTAACGACCACTGTTCTGATTCTGGCTTTTTCAGGGTCAATGTTTTCGGGTTGCAATTCCGGAAATTCGAATTACACCGCTCAGGATCGTGAGCGGCTGGAACATGTTCGCGAATTTGCCGACCGGGTTCTGGAAGCCGGAGCCGATCGTTGGAGCGGACAAAACACACCACTTCTGGCGGATGGCATTCATGTTGAAACGGGCGAACCTGCGGAATGGCGGGAAGACGGTGTTGAATCCATCATCCATAATTTGTCTTATCAGCAGAACCTGTTTCGTGTATTCGCCGGCTTGACCAATCTGACCGGTGAAGAACGTTATAAAACCGCAGCAAAGGAGGCCACTCAATATCATTTCGACCACCTGATTTCTGACTGTGGCAAGTTCCATTGGGGCGGCCATAAATTCGTCGACCTGCGAACACTGGAACCGAGAAACAAAGCAGGGAGCAGTCACGAATTAAAAACGCACTTCCCTTTTTATGAACTGATGTGGGAGGTGGATCAGGAGGCTACCGCACAATATATTCGTGCTGTTTGGGACGGACACGTCCGTGACTGGCGGGATTTGACAATGAACCGTCATGCCTCCTACGAAAGCGGTCCGCCACCAACGAGCAGCATTTGGGAGAATCAGTTTGATGATCCGGAACCCTTTTTTGAAGCCCCCGCTTTATCATTCCTGAACGCAGGTGCTGATCTGATTTTTTCAGCAGGTATGCTTTATGGTCTGGGTGGAGAACAGGGTGCAATCGATTGGGCATTGCGAATGGCCGATATGTATACCAAGGCGCGCCACCCGGAGACCGGAATGGGTACTTATCAGTATACAAAACCCTCGCGCCGGAATGAGCCGCCGGATGGGCCGCTGACAGGGACACTGACTTATTCAAGCTATGGAGACCGTACCGAAAATCAGTTTGGACATACCGGAAGTTCTGACCCCGATGACGAGTTTTATAATCCGGTGAAAAACAAAATAGGTCCGGATGGCAAGTTGGTTGCTCGTGAAGGCTGGATGGTTAGAAGTGGAGGCTTCCCGTGGTATGCGGTTATTCAGCTGCACCTGGCAGAATTATTGGGCGACGCCGTGGAAGATTTCGCCACCGATGCCGCCGATCACCTGGAAGCCTATGCCCGTCATTCCTATGATCCCGATGAGAATCATTGGCGTGCTATGTGGGCCGATGGTACCGACATGACCGGGTTGAAAGTCCCCCGCACAGGTTACCACGGACCAAAGGGCAGGGTGTTTAACCCACAGACGGCGAGTGCGAACGATATGATGGTTTATGCACGTGCCTATCGACAGACCGGCCGGCCATTTCTCTGGGAAACTGCTCGAAGTATGGCACAAGGACTCGGACTTGGTGATATCGGCCGTCGTCCGGGCGAAGGTGTGGCATTGAACATGAATGCTCCGGGATCGGACTATGACGAAATTTTTGCTCTGCTCGAACTGTATCGCGCGGCAGAACATCCGGAATATCTGGACCGGGCCCGGATTGTGGCGGATCGCCTGATTGAAGAGCGATTTCACAACGGTTTCTTTTTCTCGCCGGATAATCTCATACATGCAGATTTTAACAGACTTGAACCACTCGCCATTCTTTCACTGGATGCCGTATTGCGAGGAAACCCGGAAGCCGTACCTACCCATGTGGGAAGTCGTACATCCCGAATAGGTGGAGCTTTATTTAGTCAGTAACACCCATTATTTTGTCAGTAACACCCATTGTTGTTTTCTGCTTCTTAAAAGTAAGATGTCATACCATGATCGTATGTAATCATGAGTCATGAGGCTGTGTATCAGGGCGTATGTTCGGACATGATTATCTAATGTGACAGTCTGAATAGTAATTATAATATGGCATTATAAACGAGATCACGAATATGGGTTTCAAAACAAGTGTTGGAGGTCTGGTAAGTACAGTTCTGTTTTTTGTTTCATTGGGAGCAGTTGTTGCTGATAATTATTACGACGTCTCTGGTTATACGGAGCGGGATGAAAGGCGACTTGAACTGGTTCGGGAATATGCCGAGCGTGTTCTTGAACAGGGAAAAGATCAATGGAGCGGTCAAAATACTCCTTTGCTGGCAGACGGAATCAATGTCAATACCAGAGAACCGGTTAAATGGCGCTATGAAGGAGAAGAATATATCATCTCCAATTTGGCCAATCAGCAAAATTTGTTTCGTGTTTTTATTGGATTGAGCAATTTGACAGGGGAGGGGAAGTATGGAGAAGCAGCCAAAGCTTCCATTAAATACCATTTTGACAATTTAACAACAACTTCCGGCTTGTTGCAATGGGGGGGACACCAGTTTATCGATCTTGCTACGCTACAACCCGCAAATGGGCCTGGTGGCTTTGATTCTAACAGCCATGAATTCAAGTGGAATTACCCATTTTATGAACTGATGTCGGAAGTTGACAAGGAAGCCACAGCCTGGTTTATTCGAGCATTCTGGAATGCTCATGTCACTGATTGGGAAATATTGGCAGTGAACAGACACGGGAGTTGGAATCGGGAAATGGGGGATTTGTGGGATAGTGAATTCGGCAATCCCGAACCCTTTTATAAGAGTCGAGGTCTGACCTTTATCAATGTCGGTTCAGACCTTATTTATGCCGCAGGCATGCTCAACAGGTTGAACGATGAGCAGGGTGCGCTGGATTGGGCTCATCGACTTCACAGAATGTATGTAGCGGCTCGCCATCCTGATACCGGACTGGGTGTCTATCAGTATAACATGGTTGAACGATACGAACCGCCTCCCGGACCTGTTAACGTACTGTGGCCGTATCGAGGACAAGGAGATCGTGCTTTATGGCAGTTCGGCTCTGACAGTGAGTTTGCTCAGTTGTACGGTAATCTGTTCGGTGACATGCCGAGAGAAGGCTGGGTTATGTGGGGTAACCGTGTGAAACGAATCTATGTTAGCAACGGATTTATGCTCCTTGCTATGGCGGAAGCAATGGACGGTGCCGGGGAGGCTTTTTTACATGATACGGCTGAAGGGTTGAGAGCTCTGGCTGAACATGTATACCATCCGGAACAAAATCATTTTTCCCCGATGTGGGCTGATGGAACCGAATTGACAGAGACAGCCCAAAATATAGGAAAAATACCCTATGGATATTATTGTAATGAACCGGCAGGCTGCGATCCGGAAACTATTTGGAGTCCATTGGAAGCAGACATGGAGTTTTTAATGACCTATGCACGCGCCTATCGCCTTACTGGTGATGAGCTGTTTTGGGAAACGTCAAGGCATATGGCACGGGGTCTGGGTCTGGGTGAAATTGGCCGGCGCCCCGGCCAGGGAGTGGCTCTGAATATGGATGCTGAGGGATCCGGATATGACGAGATTTTCACTTTTCTTGAGCTTTATCGAGCTGCACGGCATCCGGAGTATCTGGAGCGAGCCCGGATTGTGGCCGACCGCATGGTTGCAGATCACTACCACAACGGCTACTTCTTACCTTCCAGAAATCATATTAATGCAAATTTTAACAGCTTGGAACCCCTGGCTGTTTTATCACTTGATGCCGTGTTGCGAGGGACTCCGGAAAAAGTCCCGGCCCATATCGGGGGACGAGGGTACCTTCACGGTCGGTTTGACGGAATGGGCAGGACCTATGACAGCGATGCTATCTGGTCGGTAATTGAATACCAAAATCACGGTATGGCCCGATAAGTAAAATTTTTAAATCGTACACTGCCTTCTCCGGCAGCATAGATAGCGGGTTTTAAACTGGTAAAGCCATGGGCTACATTATGATGAAATCCCGACACTTCCATCTGACGGTCGTATTTGTGCCAGGTTACCCCTTCGTCAAAACTGTAGTGTAATGCGACGATATGCCGGTTGTTGGTCACCCGTAGTCGTACATTATTGTCGTGTCCTCCTGGTCTCGCCTGGGACCCGTGCTGCCAACCGAAATTGTGCATTACAAAATCATCACTGTTCACGCCCAGTCCCGCATACAATCGTTCATTATAAAATACAAGAACGCCGGCTTCTGCAGTGTCATCAAAATTCACGTCGACCTCAAACTGGTACCCATGATCACCCGTAATAAATGAGAGCGGAGATGAGTCCTGAGGCGAGGAGCCGGTGGCCTCCAGTAAAAGTGCGTTATCTTCGTAAAGGATTCGCTGATACTCCTCATCACCACCCGCAAAAAACCGCCACTGAATACCTAGTTTATTTTCACTGAAATCATCGGAGCGGGCAAATCCGTGGGGAACGGCTTCACCACCTTCCGGTATGGGAATCGGTTTGTCGACATTGTAACCTTTTGTGCGAAACCAGCCGTCATCGGTCCATTCTATCGGCTCAAGAATAGTCTGTCGACCCAAATTGTAAAATCCGTTTTCATAGGCGTGATAGACCATATACCACTCCTCGTCAGGACCCTCGACCAATGTGGCGTGTCCCTTTGACCACCAATGTTCGTCCACCGACTCGGTGCGAACAATCGGGTTATAGGGTGAATTTTCCCAGGGTCCATGGATTGATTCGGACCGGGCGGCAATCACCATGTGTCCCGTAGGAGGTCCCGCTGTGCCGCCTACAGCCGTGATCATGTAAAAATAGTCCTCCTTCCTCATAATTTTTGGTCCTTCCTGGCAATAACACTCTACATCCCATTCCTCCGGGTATTGCCATCCATCGTAAACATGTTCTTCCGTACCTTCGATAATACTGAGACCGTCATCACTCAATTCAACACGATATCCTGCTGAAAGAAACAGATACCGTTTTCCATCTTCACCAACGGCATGACCAGGATCTATTCTGGGGTTTTCAAGGTCAACAGGTTCAGACCATGGCCCCCTGATATCGTCTGCATAAATCACATAATTTGATCGGTAATCATCCATTCTGGCTGGAATATAAAGATAGTACCGTTCATTGTGCATAGTCAGTTCCGGTGCCCATACACTGCCTATATAGGACTCAAGTGCCGGGCCAATGGGTTGCCAGTTCACCAGATCGCGGGAATGATAAATTTGCAGGCCGGGATAGGCCTCAAATGAAGAAAATGTCATAAAATAATCGCTACCGTCTTTAATAATGGTAGGGTCGGGGTGATCACCTGACAAAATAGGGTTCAGATATGTTCCATCGCCAAGATCCGCAATACGCTGGTTTTCAATACCGGTTCCCCATTGTCTTGTTTCTTCAATGTCAGTAGGTGTTCTTTGACAGCCAGTCAAACAGTGTATCCAAATTACCAGTGCAAACAGTAAAAAAAGATGAAGTTTCATGTTTATTTTTTTAAATCTGTACCGTAGAAAGTTTTTGAACTGTTACAGCTGATAAACATGGATGTGTGTGCAGCAGCTCAAGTTGTTGAATAACAATAATATATCAATCAACAAGTTCTCTGTATTTAATTTAAAGGATTCTGTAAATCTTTATAAATCAATCAGAAAGAACTTGTTATATGTGAGGCAAATTAACGATTTATCCGATCAATATGCAATTGGAGGCAAGTTTTGGTGGACACCTTTGTAACAGTAGCGATCATACCGGGCAAGTTTCGCCAGTGCTCCAGGGAATTTCACTCAGTTGATGTTGAAAGTTCTCTCAGAATGTAAGTATGATTGATTTGCTATACAATGTGTGATAATTTGGCAGATAAAAATTGTTAAAAAAAGAATTTAAAAGTATCATAACATAATATATATGTCACGAATAGATTCGATTTCATTTGAAATTAGACAATAACAAAAAGGAGATATAAATGAGATTCCACTTAAAAGCTTTTTTTGCTGCGATAACATGTTTATTTCTCATGCAGTTTGGGTTGAATGGATGTGATTCGGAGCTGACAGAAGAACCGTCGGCAATACAGGTTGGTTTTACAACGAACTTATATGATGTACAGCCACATTTGGCTCAAAGTATGAAAATGGGAGAAAGACCCACGTTTCAGCTGGCCTCGTTCCTTCAATCACAAGAAGACATTAAAGGTAACATTATAGAAACAGTGCGCGATGCAGGTTATGATTATGTCGAACTTAATACAGCCGAAATAGCCCTGTTGACCGACGAAGAATTTGAACAAGCTTATAATATGGTCCGGCAGGTTGGTCTTGACGTTCCGGTAACCAATGTTTTTGTACCCGGACATATCAAGCTTGTGGGTCCTGAAATTAATTTTGAGCAGCAAAATGATTACCTCCGTGTAGCCTATGAACGTCTCCAGAGACTCGGGGTTGAATTCATTGTTTTTGGCAGCGCAGGTGCCCGGAGAATTCCGGATGGGTTTTCACGTGATCAGGCATGGGATCAATTAGTAGAGTTTAGCCACAGAGCCGCTGAAATGGCCGTTGAATATGATCTCATCATTCTAATTGAGTCACTTCGCCAAGAGGAAACTAACTTTATCAATAGCGTTGCCGAAGGTTTTGAACTTGTCCAGGAAGTGGATCACCCTAATTTTCAGGTTATGATCGATTTTTACCATGTTGCCATTGAAAATGAGGATCCGGACATTGTGCTGGAAGTAGCTGATTATCTTCATCATCTCCATATGGCTAACCCTGAGGGCCGTGTTTTCCCCTTCGAATGGGATGAGCATGCCTTTTATGAAGCTTTCTTCCGGAATTTAAGGGAAATAGGATACGATAAACGGATCAGTATCGAAGCACGATTTGATGATTTTTACTCCGAATCACAGCGTTCCATACAGATGATGCATGAGGCCTTTGATCCTGCCATATGGTAATACCGAATTCGGGCTTTTCAATTCTCATATCTTTTGACGCTGTTTACAGCCCCGCTAGCTACTGTCTGAAATGGGACAGTGAACCGGTTCATCTTTTCTTTTGGATAATCGAACTTTTTCCTTGGATACTGTTAAAGGTATAAAAGAATTACTACGCTGCGATCCCACTGCTGAACGAAGTGAGATGAACACCTGGGTGCAGGATTAAAATGAAGACGGATTACATGACTGGTATAATAATAAACATGGAACCACTTTTTATAAAAGATGTCAGCAAGATTTTATTACAAAAAACTGGTACCTGTATTGTTCGTTCAATATTTCTTTTGTTTGTTTTAACTGTAACTATCCAGTCGGTTGCTGTTACAGAATGCTCGGGTGAATCCGGATCGCTCGCCGCTGCAGGGAAACGGGTGGATAGGCCTGATTCAACGATGATTTCGATAGCAGCGAAGGCTGCAGGTTTAGTGAAGGCGCTATCAATCAAAGGAGATTCCGGTAAATTGTCCCGAGCCTTCGAAATCAGATATTTTACCGATGATCAGAAGGCCAATGGAGAGACCGATTTCAAGGGGGAAACAGCAATATTTGATACGGAACAGCGCATTGAATTTCTTCGTGAGTACGCCGAATTCGCATCAGTCTGGTTTGGTGATCCTGACTTTGATCAACCGGTAGTGACCGAACAGGAGATTCGGACGGCCATGAAGCGACTTAAGCCGCAGCCACTTCCTCAGGTCAGACGACGCATACCTCTGACAAATTGGAAATTTCTCGGAAGCAAACCCGGTAAGCGGCAGGCTCAGATTCATGCCCTTGAAGAATGGAATAAAATTCCCGATATGCAGGTTCAGGACGGAAAGTTACAATTTGCCGACTCCCGTGTTACTCTTATACACCGGATAGAGGAGCAGGATTGGCGTATGTCGTTGCAGTGGCGGTTTATTGTCCCTTCTTTATCAACTCTGCCGGTACGGTTCAAATTGTGTGATGCCGTTGAAGTGGGAATAACTGACGACAGTCGCTATTATTACCGATCGTACGACCATAATATAGAGAGTTCAGAAGTACCAACCGGAGTTTGGGTTACTTCTATTATAGAACTGGACCTGGCCACAGGAAAATATAACTGGTTTATTGACGAGGAGCTGGTGGCCGATTTCGTCCCAATCAACCATCAAACCGGGAAGAGTGTCCAAAGTTTTATTGTCGAAGGTGGAGA
>SLQC01000135.1 GCA_007131625.1 Balneolales bacterium
CTGCTCGAACTGGCGGGACTGATTGAGCAGGATGAGGATCGTATCCGGCTGAATGAGAAACGGCTGCATCTGCTCGAGGAGGCTAACGCCGGAGAACTCTACCGGCTGCTCTTTTCTACCTATTTTAAAGAGATGAACATGAGTTATATCGGCAGTACCATCGAGCTGCCCCACCTGCAATACAGCGTTCCGTTTATTCTCTATAAACTTCAGAGACTGGCCAAAGACTGGGTTCCCGTTGAGGAACTCCTGTCCGAAATCCTTCTCAATTCGGTCCGCCTCGAACTTCAGTATGAAGATGTGGATGGTACCGGTTTGGCCAACGACCTGCTTTATGAGGATCTTTTCTCCTCACTAAATCGTTTTGGCTTGCTGGATACCCGAAAATCAGCCGATACCAACGAACATGATTACCCTGACCAGATCCGGATCACTCCTCTGTTTGAAAAGTTTATCTCCCTGAATGTCGATTGACCGGGATTTGTTCCGTAAACGTTCGTTTGTGTATTTTCTCCTGTCATTCAAGCGAATATCAACATCATTCAATTCATATAGAATTATGCCGGAATCACCAGGTCTTTTGTTCTTCATCTGCATCTTTTTTCTCATCTCCTGCTCAGACGGCAATGAAAATACACCCGATGAATATGACTTGCTGATTAAAAATGCGATCGTCGCAGATGGATCGGGCAATGGACTGTTCGAGGCCGATATCCTGATCGACGAAGGTCTGATTGTTCAGGTGAGTGAACCGGGTGCAGCAGATGAAAGAGCTGTTCAGGTGATCGACGCTGCTGGCCGCATCGTTTCCCCGGGTTTTATCGATACCCATTCGCACGGCGACCCGCTTGAAACCCCACGGTTTGATAATTTTCTTTCGATGGGCGTAACCACCATCAGCCTGGGGCAGGATGGCCGAAGCCCCGGCGGGGATGATCTGTCCGCCTGGATGGATGAAGTGGACGAAATGGGAACCGGGCCGAATATCATCCACTTCGTTGGCCAAAATACCCTTCGCCAGCTTGTTGACGCTCCCCAAGCGACGGGGTTGGATGAATCCTATATCGAACAGATACAGGAGATCATCGGTGCGTCGATGGCAGCCGGATCGTTCGGCATGACAACAGGGCTGGAATACGATCACGGAACATTTGCCGACCTGCCGGAGCTGATTGACCTGGCTAAACCTGTAGCGGCTGCAGGAGGCCTGGTTATGAGTCACCTGAGAAGTGAAGATGACGACAGGATTGAAGAAGCCGTTACCGAATTGCTGGACCAGGGCAGGGGATCCGGGGCTGCTGTTCATGTTTCCCATATAAAAATTGTGTTTGGAGATGACCCCGGACAAGCGGAAGAGGTTTTAACCCTGCTCGATGAAGCGCGGGGCGAGGGGCTGCAGGTTAGTGCAGATGTTTATCCCTATGTGGCAAGTTTTACGGGTATTTCAATTGTATTCCCCGAGTGGGCGCTGCCGCCAAACGACTTTGATGAGATTGTTGATACCCGCAGAGACGAGTTGGAAGAATATCTCAGAAACCGCGTAAACCGGAGAAATGGCCCTGAGGCAACCCTGTTTGGAACAGAACCCTGGACCGGGATGACCCTGGCGGAGGTCGCTGAATCTCTCGATAAACCGTTCGAAGAGGTATTGATCGACGATATCCGGCCGGGAGGAGCAAGTGCAGCCTATTTTGTGATGAATGAAGATGTCATGCGGCGGTTTCTCCGGGATCCCCATGTGATGGTCAGCTCGGACGGCAGCCCCGCCATGAGGCACCCGAGAGGCTACGGCAGCTTTGCCAAAATTATACGACAATATGTGAATGAAGAATCGTTGCTGTCCCTTGAAGAAGCGATCCGGAAAATGACCGGGCTTCCGGCGGCAACTCTCGGCCTCGACAACCCGGATCGCGTGGATACACCGAGAGGGTTGATCCGGGAGGGATTTGCAGCGGACATTCTCATCTTCGATCCTGACAATGTGGTTGACAGGGCAACGTTCGAGGACCCGCATCAATACGCTGAAGGTTTTGACTGGGTTTTTGTAAATGGTGTTGCCGTTATTGAGGACGGTGAACGAAACCGTTCAACCCCGGCTGGGATCATCCGGCGATCACCGCAAACCGTACGTTGAGGCCTCATTTGTGGAACTGAAATGTGTAGCCGATATCGACATATGGTTTATAAATGTCGATAAATTAATTATATTTCGACATAATTATTAAACCTGACGATATCATCGACATGTCCTACAGTCCTGATAAACCCCACAACTATTTACCGCCGCTGCCACCTGAAGCGGAATTAGAGACCCCGGCAGTACTGAAAGCGGCCATCACGGCTAATCGCGTACTGGCCGAGCTGAAGGGAAAGTCGGAAAGCCTGCCAAACCCTTCAATGCTGGTCAATTCGATCGTCCTGCAGGAGGCCAAATCGAGTTCGGAAATTGAAAATGTTGTAACCACCAACGACAAGCTTTTTACTGCCCTGTCAGCCGAAGATAGCGACGTGGATCCTCAGACCAAGGAGGTGCTTCGTTATCGCCAGGCTCTGTGGAAGGGGGTGGAAGCGCTGAATGGGCAATCGCTTTCCACCGGGCTTTTTATCAAACTAATGCAGACGATCAAGGAGACGGATGCGGGCATTCGCACAAATCCGGGGACGGTCATCGCCAATCCCAATACGCGCAAGATCATCTACTGGCCGCCGGAAGGCGAGGAGCTAATCCGCAACCTGCTGGTAAATCTGGAGGAGTTCATGCAGGCGGAGGATGGGGTGGATCCGCTCATCAAAATGGCCGTGGTCCACTACCAGTTCGAAGCGATCCATCCGTTCGATGACGGCAACGGGAGAACCGGCAGGCTGATCAACATCCTCTACCTGATGGATAAAAAGCTGTTAAGCCATCCGGTACTCTACCTCTCCGATGCGATCATCGGCCAGAAACAAAGCTACTACAAACTGCTGCGTGGGGTCACGGAAAAAGAGGCCTGGGAGCCGTGGATTCTGTTTATGCTCGATGCGGTTGAGAAAACGTCGCGGCGAACGATGAACCGTATCGGCCAGATTTTAACGCTACTCGAGGAAACCGTGGAGCTGGCCCGGGAGAATCTGCCGGGACGTGTCTACTCCAAGGAGCTGATCGAACTGCTGTTCGAACAGCCCTATTGCAAAGTGAAGTACTTGGTCGACCGGGGAATAGCCAAGCGCCAGACCGCCGCCGAGTACCTGCGCGAGCTGGAGGATTCCGGTATCCTGAAAAGCAAACAGGTGGGCCGGGAGAACCTGTTTTTGAATGTACGCCTGTATGAGTTGCTGGCGGAAAGAGACGGTAATTAAGTAAGGAAAGACAAAATCAAACCGATCAAACAGGAATTAAAAAATGGTGGTTATGGTTTAAATTTTGCGTTTTCACCATTCAACAACTCACACCTCACATCTCATAACTCACAGCTCAATACCCTGCTGCCTGCCCGTCCACACGCGATTCGGACGCACCGAGATAGACGCCGTTATCGTGGTCTTTCATAATGCCCTGGTAGCGTCCGAAAAAGCTCTCACCGATCCGCACCGTATGCCCGCGACTGCGTAATCCGCGAACCACCTTGTAGTTGACAGACGATTCCAAATGAACGGTACCGGTACTCTCAATCCGTGCGTCCATATCGTCGGTCGGCTCGGTGGACCCGTTGTGCATCCAGCGCAGGGCATCGCCGGCTTCCTGGATATTCATACCGAAATCGATCACATTGGTGAGTATACTCAGATGACCTACCGGTTGATACGCTCCGCCCATATTTCCGAAACTGAACCAGGGTTTGCCGTCTTTCAAGGCAAAGCCCGGAATGATGGTGTGAAACGGACGCTTGCCGGGTTCGTAAACATTGGGATGACCGGTGTCGAGGGAGAAGAGCTCACCGCGGTTTTGAAAACTGAACCCGGTTCCGGGCACTACAAACCCGGTGCCCATCCCACGGAAGTTGCTTTGGATCAGCGAAACCATGTTGCCTTCTTTATCGGCCGTGGTCAGATAGATCGTGTCGCCCTCTTCCATGACGTCAACACCGGTCGAAAGGTTACTCATAGCCGTTTCTCCGATCAGCTCTCTGCGCTCGGCGGCATATTCCCCGGAAAGGAGCCGTTCGGTCGGCTGATCGTAAAAATCGGAATCGGCATAGTGTTTTGCCCGGTCTTCATAAGCGAGCTTTTTTGCTTCTATCATCAGGTGCAATGTCTCTTCGCCGGCAAATCCTTTTGCTGACAGATCAAATCCTTCCAGGATTTTAAGCATCTGCAGCACAGCCGTTCCCTGGTTGTTGCCGCCGATCTGGTAGATATCATACCCGCGGTAATTTATGCTCACCGGATCCACCCATTCCGAAGTGTGGTTCTCGAAATCCTGTAACCGAAGGTAACCACCGTTTTCCTGCATCCAGGCATCGATCTTTTCAGCAATTTCACCCTTGTAAAAAACATCACGACCCTGCTCGGCCAGCAGCCTGAAGGTGTTTCCAAGATCGGGATTACGGAAAATCTCTCCTTTTTCGGGACCACGACCGTCAATGGTAAAAGTCTCTTCAAACGCTCCCGGCTGATCTTTTAAAAACGAGGCTGAGCTCTTCCAGTACATCGAAATCACTTCACTGACCGGGAACCCTTCCTCGGAATACCAGATCGGTTCTTTCAAAATATCTTCTATCGACAGGGATCCGAATCGTTCATGCATTTCGAACCAGCCGTCCACTGTCCCGGGCACAGAAACCGACAGCAGATCGTATGGCGGAATCGAGCCGGCATCAAGCTGATCCAGCTTTTCCATCAGCTCATCATAACTCAGGTTCAATGGTGAACGTCCGCTCGCATTCAGAGCATATACCTGGCCGCTATGCTCATGCCAGATCAGCGCGAACAGGTCGCCTCCGATTCCATTGCCGGTCGGCTCCATCAGTCCCATCGCCGCGTTCGTCGCGATCGCAGCATCTATGGCATTGCCTCCGCGCCGCAGCACATCGAGCCCAACCTGGGTGGCCAGCGGCTGACTCGCAGCTACCATCCCGCGCTGTCCGATCACTTCCGACCGGGTAGCGAACGCCTTGCCCGATTCACGGTCGATCTGCGCTAACAGCGGATCGGAAAGCAGCAATAGAGGGAAAAGAAAAACGACATTTATGAAATGTCCGGTTTTCATAAGTCAATCCGTTCTACCGGGGTTCCATTCGGACAATCGGTGTGAGTTCTCCTCCCCGATGGTCGGTGACCAGATAGATATATCCGTCGGGCCCCTGGCGGACGTCGCGGATGCGCATTTCACCGGGCATCAGTAATTCTTCACTGATCAATCTTGCGCCATCAACGGTAACGCGCGACAAAACACGGTACTGCCCTGACATTCCGCCATTGAAAATATTGCCTCTCCACTCGGGAAACTGATCGCCTGTGTAGATGATCATACCGGAGGGGGCAATGGAAGGTGTCCAGTGAAGCACAGGAAGCTCCATTCCGTCTGCACTGACTACCTCGTGAATCGGGTTTCCGGGGCCATAATTCACACCGAAGCCGATCACCGGCCAACCGTAATTAACACCCGGCCGGATATGATTCAACTCATCCCCGCCCTGCGGGCCGTGTTCATTTTGCCAGACCTCATCGGTTTCCGGATGAATCGCCATTCCCTGGGCATTTCTGTGGCCGTAGCTCCAGATTTCAGGAAGCGCATCATTGTCTCCTGTAAATGGATTGTCGGAAGGCACTCCGCCATCTTCATACAACCGCACGGTTGAGCCGAAATGATTGGTCAAATCCTGAGCAGGATGATTTTCCTGGGCTTCCCGCCCGCCACCGGGTGAGGCCTGCCGGTCGCCGATCGTTATGAACAGGTATCCGCTGCTGTCGAAAGCAAGCCGGGATCCATAATGCCCCTGCCCGGAGCTCCAGGCCTGTGCTTCAAAAATTTCCTCGACGTCGGTCAGTTCGTCATTTTCAAACGTTGCCCGGATCACAGCAGTTGTACTCTCCGACCGGTCACTATTGGGTTTGGAGTAGCTGATGTAGACCATGCGGTTTTCTTCAAAATCCGGGTGCAGTATGATATCCAGGAGCCCTCCCTGGCCCCCTTCACGAATTTCAGGTAGTCCGGGAACCGGATCGGGAAGCAGTTCACCGTCGCGAATGATTCGCAGTTTTCCTTCACGGGCATAATCGCCGGTACGGCCCCTTTCGGTCACAAGCATGTCGCCATTCGGCAAAAAAGCCAGTGCCCAGGGATGCTGAAGATCTTCCACAACAGTAACAACCTGAAAATCGTGATGGATCGACTGGAAGACGCGGTCGGTATCAACCCGGTCGGAAGACGCTTCGGGAGCAGCATTATACATGTAAATGCCGATGATACCAGCTAAAATCAAGAAGGGAAGAAAAGTTACTTTCAAATTCATATCAGATCTATTAATCGTTCGCTTTTTTTAATCAGGTATTGTAACGGTATATGTTACTACATCCATAGATCGGATACAAAATTTCAAAGAGTTGAATTCTATTGGTTTTCAAACTCCTCTTCAAACTCTTCAAACGACCTTTCAATGTTGTCGTTGATCAACTGTGTGTGTTGGGTATCGCTGGGATCCACAAAGTCACCATCAGCATTTTTAAACCAGCTTCCCACATCCACATCTATGACAATAAGCGATTGTTGGTTCTGGGTAATCTCAACAGGCGGATCCAGGTCTACATCAATATCAAATCCTTCTGCAGAGCGGAACCGGAATGAATTATCATGATAGGTTCCCTTTACCACCAAAGAATAGCTGCCGGTTTCATCCCTGAAATCAGAATCACCGACATCAACGTTATCATCCGGCTTTTCAATTTCCAGTTCAAATTGATCGTAACTGCCGGAAGGAATCTCCTCATGGGTCAAAGTGAAAGGCGAACCGTCAAGCGGAAGAGTCGCAATAAAATTTTCGGTCGTATAATCCTGGGTCGAACGTCTGCCATCCAGCTCAAATTCGGTGACAAACAGTTTTACTTCCTCAATATTTAATATGCTTCCGAACTCTTCAGATTCAAAAACTGCCGTTACATTTTTTTCCTCATCTTCACCGATCGTAATGGTTTCCGGATTATTATTGCCTGCAAGATCTCCTTCCCAGCGGTCGAAAAACCAGCCTTCTTCAGCAACGGCTTCCAGTTCAACAGTTACATCGGGTGAGCGTTCAATCTCTAATTCTCTGATGTAACCCTCTCCTATGATTTCAATATTCAGATTATAATCTCTGGGGATAAAGTGAGCTGTTACTGATTTATTTCCATCGATTAAAAGAGATGCCGGGTTTGTATTCCCATTCAGATCTTCACTCCATTCGTTAAAAATGTATCCTTCCGCCGGACGGGCTTCAATCAGTAAATCTTCACCGGCCGGATACTCTCCATCCGGCGGATGTACCGACCCGCCGTCATCAGGTATAACATTGGTGGTCAATATATGATGATTGGAAACAGACTCTTCGAATGATCCTTGAGTCGGATCACATCCGGAAGTCAAAACAAGTATTATTGATATAACAACAAGTCCCAACTTTCTCATTGTAAACATATCCCATATGATTTGAATTGC
>SLQC01000199.1 GCA_007131625.1 Balneolales bacterium
AAGATTCCACGGAACTGATCGCATACCTTAAAGAGAAAAATTTCGGTGTTACTTCCGTTTCGGCCAGTGGAATCAGCGGCCAGGTGCAGCTGATTCTAAGCATCATCAAGAGAAAAGATCTGGACAAGATTATCAGGATTATCAAGCAAATAACACCGAAAGCCTTTGTGTCGGTTGAGGATGTCCGTTCTGTAACCGAAGGGTATTTCCCACCGAAGCGAACAAACATTTTCTCCAGATTGCCTCTGGTCAGAAAATAGCGTTCTAAGCAGTCTTGCCGGCCTGATAGACAGAGTCAGAACTAGCCGGCCTGGTGACAGAGTCAGAACTTGCCGGTGAAACAGTATATTACCCGTTAGTCATTTGATATTCCCGGGTTCGTTATCATTCGTCATCAATCGAATCTCTTTTGACTGAAAACTCATAGAGAACGGTTTCATCCCGCTGAATATTCAAGATATGCAGGTGTTGATTGATGTGTGTGCTTTGCAAATCAATATTTGTTATTACCCCTTTAAAAAGTGGGCGATGTCGCAGGTATTCTTTGATGCGGACAGGATTTTGAAGTTCATATATTGCTTCAAAGAGGAACCGGGCAACGTCATAGCCCAAATGTGCAAAATCATCCGGGCTGGAACCGGTTAGTGTCCGGTAATTGTTCTGAAAATTGTAGGTCTCGCGCCGATTGTTGTCCTTGTGAAATAAATTGCTGTAATAGATATCAAAATATTGACGTCTTGCATCACTTAATTCGACGTGTGCAATCTCCTCATTGCTGAGAATAGTTACGTTGCTGCGAAATGCCTGAAGGTCATTTAGGATGAGATCTATCAATTGACTAGCTCCAGCTCCAGACAGGGACAAATAAAGACCTTTAACCGGTTTAAGTGGAAACTCCTCTTCGTCAATATATCGTTCATCACCGGCAAACCAGGGTGTAATATGACTTACGTCAAAAGCACGGGCTTCAAAATCATCACTGAAATAATGCAGCACCGTAGCACCAAGCCGTTCTGCTTCATTACGAAACGCCATGGCTTCCCGGGCAACAGGTTGATTGCTCTGGGTGATAACAGCAAGTGTGTCCAGATTCAACTCATTCACAGCAAAAGCGGCCATAGACTTGCCTCTTGTCTCAAACGCCGGGTTAATCTGATAGAGATAGGGATTGTTGATATTCAGTGTGTCGGCATTCGCCAAAGGTGGGATTACAGGAATTTGATAATATTCGGCCATATCCCGGATTCTGTAGGCATTTTCGGAGAAGAGGGGGCCGATAATGGCATCGGCACGATGCTTCCAGGTTAATCGGGATATGGCCGCTTCCTGTGTAACAGTAGTATCGGATGTCTCAATCAAATGAAGGCGGATATGACGGTCCTCAAATTGTCGATTGAACTCCTCGGCAGCAAGGTGATAACCGTTGTACAATGAACGCGACACACGCCATTCACCCGAACCGGGTACAGTTGCCGGGAGCAGTACTCCGATATTGTAGACTAAACCCTCAGGAGCCTTACCAAAATTACCGGTATCTGGCCGATTTACCGGAATTCCGTCAATTCTACGGGAAATCGCTGCCAGAATATTTGAGTCGACAGTTGCCTTGTAGTAAGGGTGTAATGTTTCAAAAAGTTCCACAGCTTCCGACCGGATCATATAATCAAGACCGTACCGGAACAGGTCAAGCCGGACCGGATTCGATGAACTCTGGAAGAAGGCCTCTCTCCGCTGAGCAGTTGACAGGTATCCCATAATCTGTCCATACAGGTTATCAGCTTCCCTGTGCAGATTCTGATAGGCGATACGGGATTTTAAGTTATGGAGAAAATCGAGGCTTCTGCCGTACTGGCCGGTCTGGAAATCGGTAAGTGCCAGTGTAAAACGGGCTTCATCAAAAATTCTCGGATCATCGTCTCGGGTTACTTTTCGCAGATATGTTTGAGCAAACGGATAATCACTGATAGCAAAATAACTTTTCCCGGCAAACAAATTGGCTTCTGGAGTATCGATACGGGCAAAAAAAATTGCAGCTGAATCATAGCGGGATTCCTGGTAGTGATTCATCCCTATCTGAAACAGATCGTCATCAGATTCATTCTCCAGATCAAGAGATGTAGAAGATCTGCCGGATAGTTGATCACCGGATGACACACCTTGACTTTTGCTTTCAAGGGCGATCAGGAGACAAATCATACTGATTACAAAACAGACGCATCGAACATTCATAGAATTATCACTTTTACTTTCCTACGAGAAATTGATAATGGTCAAATGATGAAAAAATTGTATATGTACAGAGTAATCCATCCAGACAGTGCATGTAATACCGGCTATAATCGTGATGTACCTACTCCCACTCTATAGTCGAAGGTGGTTTGGAGCTTATATCATAAACAACACGGTTAATACCTTTCACTTCATTGATAATACGGTTGGATACTTTGCCCAGAAACTCATACGGCAAATGTGCCCAGTCTGCAGTCATACCGTCGACACTGGTCACAGCCCGCACTGCTACGGTGAATTCGTACGTTCGCTCGTCGCCCATGACGCCAACACTTTGAACCGGCAACAGGACGACAAATGCCTGCCATACCTTATTGTATAAATCCTGCTTGCGGAGCTCTTCAATATAGATTGCATCAGCCTCCTGCAGCAACCGGATCTTTTCTCGGGTAACATTCGAAAGTATCCGAATGGAGAGGCCGGGCCCCGGAAACGGATGTCGACTGATGAAATTGGTTGGGATATCCAGGGAAGCACCAACCTTGCGCACTTCATCTTTGAACAATTCGCGAAGTGGTTCAAGCAGTACAAGGTTCATTTTTTCGGGGAGGCCGCCCACATTGTGATGCGATTTGATAGTAACAGATGGCCCGTGAAAGGAGACACTTTCAATGACATCGGGATAAAGTGTTCCTTGTGCCAGATGTGTAAAACCAACTTCATTTCGAATGGTATGATCGAAAACCTCAATGAAGGTATTGCCGATGATTTTCCGTTTTTCCTCAGGTTCCGACACACCCGCAAGACGATCTATGAAGAGATCCGATGCATCGACCGCTTTAACCGGCAGCTTCAGCTTTTCCGTATAAAGATTCTGAACATCCTCGAACTCGTTCTTTCTGAGAACACCATTGTTTACAAACACACATAATAGCTGATCTCCGATTGCCCGGTGGATCAGAGTAGCTGCAACAGTCGAATCAACACCACCGGATAGCCCACAGATCACCTTACCCAATCCCACTTTGGCGCGGATCTGTTCGATGGAGCTTTCTATAAACGAATCGGCGGTCCAAATACCGTGCAGCCCACAGATTTTTCGCACAAAATTGTGCAGCATCTGATGTCCGTGCCGGGTATGAACGACTTCGGGATGGAACTGAACACCATAAATCGGGTCATTGACATCCCTTACGGCGGCAATTGGGGCATTATCGGTTTCGGCAATTATCTCAAAACTGTCAGGCAGCCGGGTAATGTGATCCCCATGGCTCATCCAGACGGTGCTGTGGTCAGGAATGCCGTCGAAAAGTGCATTTTGTTTTTTAATGGAGATTCCGGCTCTGCCAAATTCGCGTTTTCCGGCATTGGCGACAGATCCTGGCTCCCGGGTGTTCGCCATGATTTGAAAACCGTAACATATACCCAAAACGGGAACCCGAAATGAAAATATCCGTTCATCCAACCTGGGAGCAAAGTCATCATTGACGCTCATAGGCCCGCCAGACAGGATGATCCCTGCCGGCGGATTATCAGTGAAAGCGTTCAGGTTGGCATTGCAGGGATGGATCTCGCAATAAACCTGGCTCTCACGAACCCTGCGTGCAATGAGTTGGGTGTACTGGGATCCATAATCAATGATCAGAATCCACTCTTTTTCCGGTGTTATCATCCAGGGAAGGAATCAGGATATAATCTGGTAGTAATCGTCTACTGAAAGCAACAGTTTCAACTGTGACGCATCTTTTATTTTAATACGGATCATCCAACCCTTGTCATAGGGGTCATTATTAATCAGTTCCGGTTCTTCTTCCAGGGATTCATTCCATGAAATGATCTCTCCGGTAACCGGCATGAATAACTCTGAAACGGTTTTAACTGCTTCTACAGTACCGAACGATTCATCTTTTTCCACAGCCTCACCCAGCTTGTCTATTTCTACAAAAACAATATCACCCAGTTCACTCTGAGCAAAATCTGTGATTCCTACCGTTGCCGTACCGTCACCGTTATCACGAACCCATTCGTGTTCACGTGTGTATTTTAATTCTTTCGGATGATTCATTACACTATTTATTTAGATTGGATCAGGGTTGTAAACAAACTGTTTTTCCAAATACTTGGTATCAAAATCGCCGCTTATAAAACCGGGATCGTCCATGAGCTGTAACTGATAAGGGATATTGGTTTTAATCCCTTCAATGACAAATTCGTTCAGGGCACGCTTCATACGTGCAATCGCCTCTATCCGATTCGGAGCACTGACAATAAGTTTGGCAATCATGGAGTCGTAAAACGGAGGGACCGAATACCCCGAATAGGCATGGGTATCGACCCGTACACTGTGTCCTCCCGGAGTGTGGAAAGCCTGAATCTGACCAGCTGACGGCCGGAAGTTAAATGCAGGGTCCTCAGCGTTGATTCGGCATTCGATGGAATGGCCACGCATTTTCAATACCTTTTTTTCAAGCGGGAGCCCGGCGGCCACCTCTATCTGCATTTTAATCAGGTCTTCATCGGTAACTTCTTCGGTAACAGGATGCTCGACCTGGATCCGGGTATTCATCTCCATGAAGAAGAAATTGAAGTCTTTGTCCAGAAGAAACTCGACAGTCCCGGCTCCTTCATACTGGATGGTTTCTGCAGCAGCAATAGCAGCGGCACCCATTTTTTCACGTAGATCGGGGGTCATAACCGGACAAGGCGACTCTTCCAACATTTTCTGATGCCTTCGCTGCATCGAACAATCCCGCTCACCAAGATGGATCACCTGTCCGTGCCGGTCGCCAATAATCTGCACTTCCACATGGCGGGGCTTGACAAAGTATTTTTCCATGTAGATATCGGGGTTGCCGAATGCTGATTCCGCTTCATTTTTGGCAGAGGCAAATTGCAGTTTCACCTCTTTCTCTTCGTTGCAAATACGCATTCCTCGACCACCTCCACCGGCAGAGGCCTTCAGGATAATAGGATAGCCTATTTCGGCGGCCAGTTTTTGGGCATGTTCGGCATTTTTGATAACCCCGTCGCTTCCTGGAATGATCGGTACCCTGAATTTTTGCATGTTTTCTCTGGCCATGGATTTGTTGCCCATGGTGCCGATCATCTTTGCGGAGGGACCGATAAACTTGATATTATGCTCCTCGCAGATTCGCGAAAATTCTGCATTTTCTGCGAGAAATCCATATCCGGGATGGATAGCTTTCGCATCGGTAATTTCCGCAGCTGCAATGATCCGGGGAATTTTCAGATAACTTTCCCGCGCAGACGGAGGACCGATACAAACCGCCTCATCGGCAAATTTTACATGCAGGCTTTTTTCATCGACTGTGGAATAGACCGCAACTGTTTTTATACCCATTTCCTGGCAGGTACGGATAATTCTCAGTGCTATTTCACCGCGATTGGCGATAAGGATTTTATCAAACATAGTGCAGATCAGGCGGGCTCAATAAGAAATAATGGTTGATCAAATTCGACTGGCTGGCCATTTTCAACAAGAGTTTTGACGATTTTGCCGCTGTGTTCCGATTCGATCTCATTCATGATCTTCATTGCTTCAATAATACAAAGTACATCTCCCTTGGAAACGGAGTCGCCAATCTTGATATATGGGTCGGAATCCGGTGATGGGGCGGTGTAGAAAGTCCCGACAATGGGTGAATGAACCGTGATCAGTTTGTCTCCGGCTTCTGATGCCGTCGGAGCTGTTCCGGTCGATGGTTGTGCAACAGGTGTCTGTGCAGGATTCAGAGCCTGATGCCCGATACCCTGAGGAGATCCCATATATATCGGACTTGATCCACCTTTGTAGATGGTATCGGCCTGTTTTTTTATTTTGATTTTAAAATCTCCTTCCTCGATTTCAACTTCATTAACGTCACTTTCTGAGATGAGGTTGAGAAGATTTTTAATAGTTTTTAAGTCCATGTTTAATGATGGTTAGAGTTTGACACGTTCCAGGTAGGTACCTTCTTTTGAGTTGATCTTGACCAAGTCCCCCTCATTGATAAATAACGGTACCTGAATGGTTGCTCCACTTTCCAGTTCGGCCGGTTTGGATCCACCCTGTGCCGTATCTCCCTTGACGCCTGGGTCAGTCTGGACAACTTTCAGTATCACCTGATCCGGAAGTTCGGCGTATAAAATCTCTTCTGTCCCGGCATTAATGACAACGGTTATGTCCTGGTTCTCCTTCATGAATGCCGCCTGGTTTAGTTTCTCCTGCGGAATGGGAATTTGCTCAAAAGTTTCCTTGTGCATTAAATGAAACAGATCACCATCGCGATAGAGATACTGATACGGATGTCTTTCGACCCGTACTGCCTCTACCGACTCTCCTGCACGAAACGTTTTGTCGAGCACTTTGCCGCTCACAACCCCTTTCAGTTTGGTGCGAACAAAAGCGCCGCCCTTTCCGGGTTTTACGTGAAGAAAATCAGTAATACTGTAGATTTCACCGTTTATGATGATGGTAAGACCGTTGCGAAAATCAGATGTAGATACTTTTGCCATTGCAGTAAACTTGATTATGGTAAAGCTCAAAAATAGCACAGTTGACGCTTGAAGACAAATATGATGCTGAGAAAGCCTGAAACGGGACCCTGCTACCCCACGAACATGTTGTAGAGAGTGGTGGCCAAAACAAGTGCGATCAGTATCGGGCATACATACTTGATAAAGAAGGTCCATATATACACGAACTTTCCATTTTCAAGATTTTCAAATCCATGTTTCAGTTCCTCTATTGCACTTTCTGTTTTCCAGAAATAGGCCAGAAAGAGACAAAGCATCAGACCACCGAGCGGCAGTCCAACATTATTGAATATGACCACAAGGATATCAATCAAAAAGATTTGGAAAGAGATCACAGTGGCAAAAATCATAACAATGCCACCGACTGTATAAGCCGCTTTCTTCCGGGACATTTTCTGCTCATCTATGCAGTAAGAGACGGGTACTTCCAGAAGCGATATGGTCGATGTCAGTGCAGCCATGCTCAGCAGAACAAAAAAGGAAGTACCGAAAATCAGTCCGAAAAATCCACCCATGCTCTTGAACAGATTGGGGAGTACGTCAAAAACAAGAGTAGTGCTTGCAAAAAGTCGTCCGTCTTCACCCATAATGGTGATTCCGGCTTGTTGCGCAACAAACATCGCCGGAATCACCAGCAGTCCGGCAAGAAATGCAATACCCATATCCGCAATGGTAACATAGGTGGCCGACTCGACAATATTCTGGTCTTTTTTCAGATATGATCCGTAGGTTAGCAACGCACCCATCCCGAGTGAGAGAGAAAAGAAGGCTTGTCCGAGAGCCGAAAACACCAGATTAATGTTTACAGCCGACAGATCAGGAAAAAG
>SLQC01000027.1 GCA_007131625.1 Balneolales bacterium
AGCGATAGCTTTCGCACAAACGGAAGTAGGAGTAGCGCTTGCCGGTTTTTTGATTGGGAATGGAAATGGGTTTAATAAACATGTAGGTAAGATAGAGCGGCTGAAAGAGAAAAGCGAGTATCATATTAATATTTAGGGACTACAATGCTATTTTCAGAATTTTGCTCTTGTAATAACAATATCTTACGACCAGCTTATCCTCGAAAATATGTGATTTCAAGGAAATAATTTGCAAGTTGGGTTAAGCTTACTTTTATAGTTACTATAAATACACATCAAAGAAGTGTTAATTCAAGCCGATTCCCTCCTACTCATTTACATGTGTTTCACATAGCGTATATGCAGTCATATAGTGTTTAAAACCGTATCATATTACCATACAAAGGGCTTGAGAAAAACAGAATAATGATATGCTCCGGGCCAGGTACGGTATTTTTCTCTGGCCGTAATCGGAGTTCCGCCCACACCGGTCACGCTATGGTCAATGTTGAGTGTGGCGTTTTCCTTTCTATCCAGTTGATAGGGATACCAGGCGGTTTCCAGGTTGCTGTAGGGATTGATCGATACATTCATCAGTTGGTCACTGTAGAACATCAGGCCAAAGGAACCCTCCGCTTCTCCTCCGGATTCACTGTCGCCACTGTTCAGGGAATGCCCACCGGTATGAACTTTTGCCCAACGTACATCGGTCCGGTTGCCAAAATCCTGGGGAATAATGTACGGAAGCTCGATCTCATCAAAACCGATATGATACCGGCCGGTTTTGGCTCCGGTTTTGCGATCCGGGTAGGTTTCGAACGGACCTTTGCCAAACCATTCCAGGGATTGCATTTCTGCAGACAGTTCGAATGCAAGTCCTATTTTTTGCAGCCACTGGATCAGTGTTGGCGGGTAGGTCGGCAGTTCCACATTGCTGTCTAACTTGTGGTCGATACGGATCATACCGTTGCTGGTCACCGCATATTCGAATCGATTCTCAAAGTTTATATCCCTTCGTGACAGTGCATAGGAAGTGACCTCGTAAATCAGTCTGACTTCTTCGTCGCTGACCCGGATCAGGTCCGACTGCTTTAATTCATGTGCAAGCGCATCGAGCCCCCATTCAAAAACAGGTTCAAATTCCGCTTCACCCCACCAGGAAATCTCATTCATTATGGGTGATCACGCCACATTGAGGCGGGGACCGCTCTTTAGCAGCACCTGCCCCTTGTAATCTATTTTTTCTATGGTACCCTCGTTTTGGTCGAAGACATACTCAAAATCCTCCCCGCTGATACGTACGAACTCCGCGTCCGCAGTGACCTGAAGCGGTGGATAGGTGCCTGAGGCTTCGGTTTCATGTGGATTCAAATTTTGACCGGTACCGCCTGTTCCGTCCAACCAGAAATAAGGTTTGATGCCGGTAATATCGTTCAGCGCAAACTCGTCAAAAGTCACTTCATAGCCCTGCTCTGCCCAGGGAGTATCATGTTTCAGATGTGTGGAAACAAGCAGATCGTAATAATGCGACCCCGGCTCATCGGTCAGCTTCAGGGGCAGGGTAACGGTCTTGCTCTCCAAAGGCAAAAGTTGAAGTTCCAGTATATCGAACCGTATCTCTTCCCCGTCTTTTTTCAGCGACCACCTTATCTCAAGTTCATCCAGATCGGTAAAATGATGCCTGTTATGGACCCGGAATTTCCCGGATGGGAGGTGCAGGGATTCAAACCGGATTGGAGCATGACTTCTTTTCGACTGCCATGCTTCCGGTTCCGGCTCCTGATTGTAGCCGATAATCCCGTTCATGGAACCGGACCCCGTGGGAGTCGAGCCGTAGGAGTAAAACGTTCCGAGCGTATCGGTTTCTGTAAAATCAAGCCATAACACCAGGTATTCATCATCGGGTGCATCACTTTGGTGGTAACCAAGCTGGTCGGATTCACGGGCAATATTGTGAATGCGCACTTCATCCAGAATGGAGCATCACCATTGGGTTGATTGGATTGATGCATGATGAATCTTGTGGGATCGATTTCTCGTGTCAGACCGGCCATATCAAAGTGTACCAGTGCCATTCCACACTCATTCCGGTGCTCCATATTATAACACTCGGATGGTTTTTATCCCTTTGAACAAACTTTTCCATACGGTCAAGCATCGACGTTTCCCATCCAGGTACATGAGGAAGCCAGTTTTCTCCTTCATGACATTCCACATTCACCTCGTCAACGACATAAAAACCATACTGATCGGCAAGTCGGTAGAATGCAGGCATGTTGGGATAATGGGCGGTTCGTATGGCGTTGATGTTAAGTTTTTTCATCAACTTAAGCTCCTGCTAAACACTTTCCAGGTCCATGGTCCGGCCGGTGTAAGGGTTGTGTTCATGACGGTTGACCCCCCTTATTTTTACCGGAACACCGTTCACGTGCATCACCCCGTCCTCTATTTCAACCTGACGAAAGCCCACTTTGCTCGAGAGGACCTCCAGAGGTGTTCCGGATTCATCCCTCAGGGTCAATACCAGCGAGTAGAGATTCGGTTTTTCGGCTGACCACTGTGCCGGGTTACGGATTTGCTGTGAGAAGGAGTGTTGCCCGGAGTGTCCGGGTTGCAGAGACGAAACCGGCGATGAAAACGAGGTGACTACGTCATGATTTTCATCGTAAAGTTCGGCCTCCAGCATAAGATCACCATGTCTTGAATCGCCATAATTTTGAATATCGGCATCAATATTAAGGGTGGCGTCGATATAGTTGTCATCGAAATTCGTGGTGGTAAAAAAATCACGGATGTGAATCTCCGGTGTTGAAAACAGGTAAACATCCCGGTAAATACCGTGAAATTTCCACATATCCTGATTTTCAAGATAGGTTCCATCCGCCCAGCGAAGCACCCGGACCGCCATCGTGTTTTCACCGTCCGCCAATTTATCCGTGATATCGAACTCCGCCGGGGTCATACCCCCTTTGTTGAAGCCGACATATTCGCCATTAATCCACAACCAGAAGGCGGTTTTGACGCCCTCGAAATGGAGAAAGACTTGTCTGTCCTGCCAGTCGCTTGAAACTTCAAACGTTCGGATGTAAGATCCGGTGGGATTGAAATCCAGTGGGACATTCGGCGGGTCGTACGGACTGAATTCCAGCGTTTGGTTACGGTAGAGATTGTAGCCGTATCCCTGCATCTGCCAGGTTCCCGGAACACGTATCTCCTCCCAGTCACTGTAATCATAGGAGGGTTTATGAAAATCATCGGGTGCTTCCAGCGGACTGCGGTCCCAGCGAAACTTCCATTTGCCGGTCAGGGACTGGTAAAAAGGTGAGGCGCTCCAGTCACCTGACAGCGCATCTTGTACATTATCATAGACCACCATCGGAACATTAGCAGGTTCCTGGTTTTCCTCTACGCGTTCCGGGTTCATGATGTATCCGGCCATATCTTCATGGATCCCCTTTTGCGAGATAGAGCTTTGGATGTGTGCGATAAAAATTAAAGAGATCAGAATCAATGTCCTTCTCATATGTCACCTTGATAAATCATTTTCAATCATTGTATATCAACTTCTACATCTGTTACAACCAAATGCTTTTATTACCTTCCCAATAATTGTAATTTATACATTTATTCTCAAATAATAGCCCCTATTTTTTACAAGCGCTTTATTCGAAATATATCTATTCCTTGAAAATCTTATTTTACCTCGTAATCAGATATGTTTAGCGTTGTTGGATGCCTGAAAAAAAATTGCATAGCCGACACCGGCATAGGGGTTTATTCATTCAATAGCTATCGTAACGGATGAATCTTTCAGTCCGGGTCCTCTAGCAGAAAGGGTTACGCTGCCTTCCCGACCACCAGATTGAACGACAGCCAGTACCTTTCCTTGATAGGCCTCCATCTCATTGCCGGTAAAAGGGGTATGTGATATGGGATCACCATTGCCTACCGCTCTTAGCCTGCCGTCGCCTTCAATATTAAACGTTACCAGATTATCAGCAAACAGAACCAGGATCCCGTCAACATCAACGATTTCCGCGGTGACATACGCAAGGTCCAGCCTGTCAGCCCGGATGGACTCCCGGTCGACTGTCAACCGAATAGCAGCAGGTTCTCCAGCGGTTTGAATGCGAAATCGCTTTTCGACACCATCAGCCGTATGCCCTACAGCTTTTATCTCTCCCGGTTCATACGGAACCTACCAGTTCAGATAAGCTCGTTCCTCCAAACTCCAGCGTTGTACTCCATGGGACTCGCCGTTTATAAAGAGCTCGACTTCCGGCAGGTTGGTGTAAACATGAACCGTTATCTCTTTCCTCTGTACCGGATAATCCCAGTGAGCCAGGAATCATAATCATGAAGTGGATAAATCAGCGTTTCGGCACCGTATATGACACGTTCCGGGTGTTGCTCATGATCTTCGCGGTAGCGGTACTTGCGATAATTGTAGCCGACCAGATCCAGTAATTGGGCAAAACCGCTCTCTGTGGCCGCATCAACGTGATCCAGTCCCGCTGTAAAGGGGCGGGTGGTGTCATGCCGGGAGGCAATATCGATGAGATCGGAGAAGATTTCCACTCCGCTTTCCCCCATCCGCTGTTCGGGGACTTCGTTGCCCAGACTCCAGGCAACTACCGATGGATGATTCCGGTCCCGGCGCATCCAGTCGGCAATGTCCTGTTCCCGCCACTCCATAAAATGGGACGAATAACCGTGTGGCCTTTTGGGTTCCAGCCATTCATCAAAAATTTCGTTAATCACGATGAATCCCATTTGGTCGGCATATTTCAGCAGTTCCGGTGCCATCGGATTGTGACTCAGGCGCAGAGCGTTGCTGCCCATATCCTTTAATATCTGAAGCTGGCGTTTTGGGAGTAGTCATGGCAGGCGGTGCCCAGGGGACCACAGCCGCGGGTCATCCACCTGGAAATCCTGATCAACCGTAAGCGAGTCGCCTGCTTCCATGATGACCTCCTCTGTAGTCCGGACTACCAAGTTTCCCCGGATCAGCGATTTCATATAAACCGTCACTTTTCTCTCCAATAATTTCAATATTCGTCCTCATTCAGGGTTCGTGCCGCTGAACGATTTCAGGGTCCTTAATTCCGGCATACCATTACCGCGGTTTATACCCGATTACATTAAACGGAAGCCGGTAGACGTGCATAAATTTATGTTAATATATCCGTTTTATGGACAATAGTCAGGATTAAGATCATCTCAGTCATAGTCCGGCATGTATTGCGCCTGAAACGGACTGAATTTCATCGATTACAGCTGCACGTCGGACCCCAATTCCCTGCCGGAAGGTGAGCATACCATGTGGGCTGCAACCCGCGGCTTCGGTATGTAAAAGATCAATTGGGTCACCGGTGAGTCCGAGTCCTTGCGCTATGGTCCCAATCCAAAAGTGAAAATCCGGAAGTGTCTTTTGAGCAATGTGATTTGAATATCCTTGTGGATGAAGCGATCGCAGCCACCGAATCACAGGCAGGGCTGAAGCAAATCGAAATTACCGATGTTGACGACAAGTATCTGACCGGGAACCCCGTCCATAAACCATTTTGTGTTGATCGGTATCCTTTCATTCACTTCTCAGGGCTTCGATCGAATCGAGCAGGGAGGCTTTACGTGCTGGAAAAACTCCGAAAATCAATCCGATACCTAGGGAAAAGAGAAAGGCAACAAGGACCGGCCGGATCAATACGGTGGTCGACCAGGCGGTCGCAAATCCGATCAACAGAGAAATACCCGCCATACTGGCGATCAGCAGGGTAAACGCCTCGGAGGTTTCCCGGTGTGCTTCCAGTAATTCAAGCTGTGTATGAATGGTTTCACCGATGGCGTTTCTTTCGTCAAACATACTGCGGTGCACGCCTGCGTCCAGCACCGCTACACGCCGCATCACGATATCATCGTGTTCGTCAAAAAAGCTTCCGGTCCGTACCCTGAAATTTCTGATTTCCTGAAACGAAGGATGGGTCCCGACAATATTGTCATTGGATGTGCGATTGCCGTGTCGTACCTGCATATGCCGGCTCTGTACTGGTGCGGCGGCCGTTATAGACGGTATTTTCTGCTCCAGTGCTTCGGCTTCCTGAACGGTGAGTGTGGTCACCGTACCGCGCATCTCCCTTCGGCCGGGTGAACGCTGAATTTCGGAGGCATTGACGACGATCAGATGCGTGCCCATCTCCTCGATCCGGTTCATGATTTCCCGCTGAGCTCCGGATCCAATGGCCACCATCACGATCACCGCCGAAACACCGATCACGATGCCGATGAGGGACAAGGCGGTTTGTACCTTGTGTGCCGCCAGTTATTTGACAGAGATTTTAATGCTGCGTGCAATCTTCATAGAAAAAGCGGGATCAGCTTCTCAGGGATTCCACCGGCTGGAGCACGGCCGCTCTTCTGGCGGGCTGCAAACCGGCCAGGATGCCGACCAGGATGGAAAAGACCACTCCGACAATAACGATTTCCCATGAGATGTTTGTCGGCGTTTGTGTAAACATTTCGAGCAGCGCGGAACCGACGCCGCCCAGTATCATCCCCATGACACCGCCGGTAAAGGTGACGGCCATGGCTTCAATAAGAAACTGGACAGTGATATCCCTGCTTCTTGCACCGACGGCTTTTCGGAGTCCGATTTCCCTGCGGCGCTCGTTGACGGAAATAAGCATGATATTGGCCACCACTACGCCGCCGGCTATGAGTGAAATCCCGGCCACAAGAATCAGAAAAAGATTAAACGTACCCAGCATCCCTTCCACCATGACTTGCACTTCCTCGGCACTGCGTATGGAGAAATCATCCGGCACACCCGGAGCGAGCCGGTGACGTTCCCGAAGCAAAGCGGCGATATCCGTGACGGCTTGATCCGCATCCTGCTCCGAGCCGAGCAAAATCCGGATGCCGTAGATGTGGTCAACGTTGGCTACCCTGCGCATAAATGTGGACAATGGTATAAAGACACGGTTATCCATATCGCCGCCTCCGGCGCTGATGCCTCTCGGTTCCATCACGCCGATCACTTCCAGCGGTACGTTACCAACACGGATCATTTCGCCCAGCGGATCTTCCTCCCCGAACAATTCCTGTTGTACCGTGGGGCCGATGACGCAAACACGGGACATTCGATCCATATCATTCCGGCTGATGAAGTCGCCTCTTATCACGTTCCAGTTCCAGACCGTCGACCATTCGGGGGGCACGCCGAACAGCGGGGTCTGTACCGATCGATTGAGATAGACGGCATCCTCGCGTCCGATCCGGTTGAACGGCGCCACTTCAATCACCGAATCGACCTCCCTTTTGATCGCTTCGGCATCCTCAATTTTTAACGTGACCACCTCGTCGCCGCCGGTTTGCGTACCCATGGTCAGGTCTCCGCCTGCACGTACCATCAATGTTTCATAACCGAATTGTTTCACCCGATCCACAATGCGTTCCTGTGCTCCGAGCGCTGCGGCCACAACTATGGTGAGAGCCGTGATCCCTATGACCACACCTATCATCATCAGAAAACTGCGCAGCCTGTTTCTGCCCAGGTCTGTAAAAGCTATTTTGATCAGTCTGCCTGTTTTCATTTC
>SLQC01000421.1 GCA_007131625.1 Balneolales bacterium
AAAGGCTGATCACCCCTGGTACCATGCATTGCTGGAAAACAGAGTGCCGCAACGGGCGCTGTTTATCCTGCCGCTACTTATCTTTTACATAGGCTTCGAATGGGTATCCGATATCCCGGAAGAACTGCTTGGATTTTTCATGCGTCTTATCAATGCCAGCATGATTCTGATTGTGGCTCGGACTCTTGACAGCTTTCTTTCCACCATTCATACGATTCACCTGCAGCTGCAGGATACTTATCGACGTCCCATTAAAAGCTACATTCAACTCGCCAAAGTGCTGGTCTATTTGGTTGCTGCGGTGTTGATCATTGCACAGTTGGCCAACCAGTCTCCCTGGTATTTTCTAAGCGGTATTGGAGCAATGACCGCTATCGTTATACTGGTTTTCCGGGATACGCTGCTGTCGCTGGTTGCAAGTGTGCAACTTACCAACAACGATCTTATCCGGGTCGGTGACTGGATTGAAATGCAGCAGTTTGGCGCAGACGGTGACGTCATCGATATCGCACTCAACAATGTTCGTATATTGAACTGGGATAAAACCTTTGCTGTTATCCCGACCCACAAGTTTCTGGAACACGGCTTCCGGAACTGGCGGGGGATGAGGGACAGCGGCGGGCGACGGATCATGCGGTCACTATTTATTGATATCGAGAGTATCCGGTTTCTGACGCTGTCGGAGATCGAACGTTTGAAAGAGTCCAGACTGCTACACGATTACATCTCGGCTAAATTGGACGATGTAAACAACTATAACCAAAAACATCTTACCAAACCAAGTGTCATAACCAATGGGCGATGGTTGACCAACATCGGGACATTCCGGGCATATGCATTAGCCTACCTGAAGCAGCATCCACGAACGAATAAGGAGCTCCTTACTCTGGTTCGACAGCTCGAACCCACAGCTCATGGTCTTCCCCTGCAGCTTTATACTTTTGCCGCCAGCACACAATGGGCAGAGTACGAACATATCCAGGCTGAAATTTTCGATCATGTTTTGGCGATTCTACCCGAATTCGGATTGCGGCATTACCAACAGCCATCCGGGTGGAGTTTTGAGAAACTGCAAATGTCGCATTAGAAACCACGATCACATTCACCTTTAATCAGGCCCTGGATGTGTATACGATAAATCCCGACTACATCGGTGATTATTTTATTGCATATCCCATGGATGAAATTACGATTATGGATCATTCCTTTTCTGAGGGTAACACCACGGTGAGCATGGACGTGATTCATTCGGCTGATTCCGATTATGTATGGATTTTTTACGGGCTGCTGGCAGACAATGGCTATCTCATGTCACCCGTCTCTTCACTTCACTTATCCTCGCTTGCCATTTCTTCTCATCACTTGTCATTAATCCGGCTTAATGCTTTTATAAAGGTATAAAAAAATTCGGCTATCAGCGACGTCCGCCCGTTTTTTTCCTTCCACCCTTTTTCACAAATGGGGCATAAAACGGTTCCGGCTCATCGCTTCTATTCTGCTTTGCCCTGAACGTTTTGCCCCGCTTCCTGGAACTCGATTTGTCACGATCAGTCCGATCAGTGCGGTCGAAACGGTCGGTGTCGCCTTTGCCCCGCCTGGGTCGACCCGAACCCGTTTTGTCTCCGTGACCAGGTTTACCACTTCGTGACGGTCTGCCACTGCGTGCCGTCCCATCCTTACCGGAACCGGTTTCATGTTCAACAGTGCCTGATACAACTGCCGGTCTGGCACTTTCGCGCATTTTCAGTAATGCGGCGGCGACCTCGATCGGGGTAAATCGGTCGGTGGTCATCGCCTCGACTTGTTCGATGTAAGGCCGGAGTCCACCCGATTCCAGCGTATCGGTAACTTCCTGAAGAAAGGTATTTATGATGGATGCTTCCACCTCTTTTACCGACGGCAGGGGTATCGTTTCAATCTGAAGTTTCAGCATCCGTTCGATATACCGGATATTCCGGCTTTTTCGTCCGGATGAAAACGTATAAGCGACGCCTTCGCGGCCTGCCCGACCGGTACGTCCGATCCGGTGCACATAATATTCGGGATCCTGGGGGATGTCGTAGTTAAAAACGGCATCCACGTTTTCGACATCGAGTCCTCTTGCGGCAACGTCCGTGGCGATAAGTACCTCGATGCGGCCCTGACGGAATCTGTTCATCACTTTGTCGCGAATCGCCTGGGTCATATCGCCGTGGAGAGCGTCGGATGCATAACCACGCGATTGCATTTCGCTGACCAGGGTGTCGCAGGCCCGCTTGGTGTTGCAAAAAATGAGTGACAGCCTGAAATTGTTGAGATCGAGCAGTCGGCAGATGCCATCGGTCCGCATCGAATCGCGCGCTTCGACGACATACTGGCGGATGCCGTCGGCGGACGGTGCCTTGCCCTCTACGTTGATCATCTCGGGTTTGTTAAAAAAATGGTTCATGATCCGCTTGATGTCCGGCGACATCGTAGCGGAGAACATGACCGTCTGACGCGGGGTATCGCCGGTAGCAAAACCCAGGATCATTTCGATGTCCTCCCGAAAGCCCATATTGAGCATTTCATCGGCTTCATCCAGCACAACCATATTTAAATGGTCGAGCTTCAGGGTACCGCGTTTCAGATGATCGATCACGCGGCCTGGTGTACCCACGACAATCTGTGAGCCTGATTTGATCTGTTTGATCTGCCGCTGGATCGGTTGTCCGCCGTAAACGGGGGTAACATTCACACTTCCGATATACTTTGCGAGTTTGATAAATTCCCCGGTAACCTGCACGGCCAGTTCGCGAGTGGGGCACATAACGATTGTCTGTACGTTTTTGGAAGAGGTGTCGATGCGATCCAGAATGGGAACGGCGAATGCGGCCGTTTTTCCGGTTCCGGTTTGAGCCTGACCGGCTACATCCCTTCCGGAAAGGATCAATGGGATTACGGCAGACTGGATTTTTGTGGGGGCTTCATAGCCCATTTCATTGATGGCCCTCATAACGGGCGTACTAATGCCGAGATCGGCAAAGAGATTGGTATTCACGGTAAGATATCTTGTAGACTGTAATATAACCGGCCGTATGGAAATAGTCTGTGCATCCATACCCGGTAGTTAATCCCGGATTTCGGGATCTCATAATCTCCCTCAACGCTGTTGCCACTATGTACGCGTCATCTTTGAAAGGGACGATATGAGCAATCTGACATTATAAGGAAAGCGGGTTGTACAAGCTTTTTTTATGCCTTTACATACAACCGGTGTAAATATACGAAATTTTTTTGCACGAAAATGGTCTGGCTGACAAGTTTGTACCCGACATGTTGAAATTATTGCCATAATTAAACGATAATATAGTTAATAACTTGTTAAACCGTAACATACAGGTTACTGAGGCAAGGTATACGAGAGCAGGGAATTTCGTAAGTTGAGAACAGAATTGCCAGTCTTTACGGGTGAATTGCCGTGCCCACAACAGAATATTAAGAAATTTTAATTTTTTCTTGCACTTTCTATTAGAAGATCGTAATATAAAATGCCACTGATACCTACGGTAAAATATTTCAGTCAGTGCGGCAACGGCCAGAGAGGTCGGAAAAATATTTACCAATAGAACTATCGATTAAAAGCAGTTATAAAATTGGAGAGTGAACAGCCTGTCACCCTCTATAAAACTCTCACAAAACAAAGGTAAACAAAATGGGTCAACAGCAATTACTTCTCGTAATACTTGTAACTATTCTCGTGGGAATTGCCACGGTAGTTGCAATCAACGTTTTCGGCACCGCTGCCGAAGATGCCAATCGTGATGCGGTACGTCAGGACCTGCTTCAGGGTGCCACCGCTGCACAAGCAGTATGGACCAGACCAGCGATGCTTGATGGTGCCGCACAAGATTTTGTAACAATTCCTGATGCTGATTTGCTCAGAAGACTTGGAATGCCATTATATTTTGATGATAATACAACTAATTTAGGGTCCAATGAAAATGGTTCCTATTCAATTGCTGATACTACGCCAATGTCTATTCAGCTGTTAGGCGAACCAACTAGTGGAGGTACTAATATCCGGGCTTGGGTTTGCCGTGATGTTAATCGTAATTGGCAAGTAGCCATAGGAGATGATGGTGTTGTAACTGATCCATGTGCTGATTGATAAGGGTAAATTAATACCTTTACCATAATATGAGCTTTCTAAAAAGGCTCCCTAAGGAGCCTTTTTATTTTATTGAACTAAATGTTTTTTTCTCGATGTTTTTTAAAAATTAAATTAATCAGTGCGATTGATATATGATATATACAAAAACACTTCTATAGATATTGTTTTTCGCTGCTTGATACTTATACCCTAAAACCATGCAACAATTTCGCTTTCAGGCAATATCACCCAATGGAAAACTGGTTCAAGGCGAATTTGAAGCCGGCAATAAAAAGAAAGCCCAGGCCAAAGTCGACAAACTGATCAGGGCCAAAAACCTGAAGTCGGAAGGGCTCGAAGTCAAGAAAAAATTTATTTACAAGGTTCGGAAGGGGAAAGGACCTGTCGTTGAAGGAGAGCAGGAGGCTTACTCCAAAGAGGAGGTCGACCATGCACTCGTCAAACTCGGGTATGATGTTGTAAAAATCGAAAAGAAGCTTTTTGATTTCAAAGGTGGCGTGCCCAACAACGAAATCGTTACCTTTATCCGGCTTTCGGCCGATCTGCTTCGTCAAAAGCTGCCCTATGACCAGATCCTCGACCTGCTGTACGAAGACACGCCCAACAAGCGGCTGAAAGACACCATCAAGACGATTCAGAAAGATCTGAAGGATGGCAAGGAGGGGATGGATGTCTACGGAAAACACGAAGATGTTTTTGGTAAATTCGCATGCTACATGCTTGGAGTAGCGTCCACTTCGGGTAACATGGCCCTGGTGTTCGAAAGTACGGCCAAATTCCTGGAACGGAACGCTACATTTAAAAAGAACTTGCGCCGCGCTCTGATGATGCCGACCGTCACGGTCATCGCCGTCATCGGCGTGGTCCTGTTTTATGTCGGCTATATTTTTCCGGCAACCGCCGAAATGTTTCTGGAATTCGATATCGCACTCCCCCCAATGACTGCCGCCACTCTCGACTTCAGCAATTGGCTGCAGTCATACTGGATTCCTCTCGCCATTTCCTTTTTTGGCCCGATCATCGGATTTATCCTGTATTTCCGAACTCCGAGGGGCAAGCTGTTTCTGGATCGTTATATCATAAAAATCCCTATCATCGGTGACCTGCTGCACAAAACCAGTATCGAAATTTTTTCGCGGGTATTCTTCACCCTGTACAGCGGAGCCGGACAGAATATCGAGGTGATCCGGGTAGGCGCCGAGGCGTGTCGGAACAGCTACATGTCCAGACAGATCAAGGAAGTCTCCATCCGGATGATGCTGGACGACGGCAAGGGACTGGTCGAATCACTGCAGGAGTCCGGAGTATTCACCCATACCGCTCTCAGCCGTTTCAAACTTGGAGCCGAATCGGGCGCACTCAAGGATAATGCCAAGCAGCTTGCTGACTACTACGAAACCCAGACCACCTACAAAATGGACTCGGTTATCGATACCATCAACCTCTTTATTAATTTGTTTATCATGGTCGCACTGATCGGCATCACCGTTGTTTCCTCAGAAGCAGCTATTATTCGACCCAATTAACCGGAACAACAGCCATCAAAACCGCATTTATTTATAGCTTGAACTGAATCATATTCATCTACTGAAGTATTTACATTCCTACGCCTTACTATGGCCGTGAACGTTAACATTCGACGCAGAATCGGGGACACCCTGCTTTACAGAGGTGTCATAACCGAGGAACAGCTTCAAAAAGCGCTGATAATTCAGGAATCCGAACCGGAATCCATCCGTCGGCGCCTGGGTACTATCATTGTGGATGATTTCGGAATCGACCGTCACAAAGTGATGGTCGAGATCGCCCGGCTGTACGCATTCCGGGAGGTGGGAAGCGACGTCGAACTGATTACAGAAGAGTTTATTGAGCGGGTCCGCAAGATCACCGACCGGTTGCCTGACGAAGTCATGCAGGAGCTGGTTCATCGCCAGTCGATTCCTTTCAATCTTGTAAACGGTAAGGTGATCATCGCCACGGCAGACCCGACCGACCCCGGCCTCTACACGCTCGTCAACAAGCTCAATTTCAGGCAGCACGAGATCGCTTACTGCCGGCTGGAGACCATCAAGCCGATTATCAGTAATGTCTTCAACCAGAAGAACGAGTTTCTTGATATCCTCGAGGAAATGGAATACGAGGATACATCACAGTTGGAGGATGATGATCTCAGCGAAGATGACCTGGATGCCGAGATCAATCAGAGCATGCTCAACTCGCTGATCGAAGGGATGCTGGTCGAGGGGGTTCGAAAGGATGTAAGCGATATCCATGTCATCCCGCAAAGTGGCAACCGCACCGATATTTATTTTCGGATCGACGGCAAACTGCAGCTCTGGTACACACAAAACAACTTGCGGCCCGAAGCCCTCTGCGCAGTTGTAAAAGACAAAACCCGGAATGTCGACCGGTTTGAGCGCGACGCTTCTCAGGACGGTTTCATGCAGCGGAGAATCGACAACTACAACCTGCGTTTCCGTGTGTCGATCATGCCGATCGTGGGCGAGGAGTTTGAACGGAAACTGGAGTCGATTGTCATTCGAATTTTGGACGACCGAAAAGTGATCACCGACCTCAACAAGCTCGGCCTGATGAAAAAGGCCTATAAAGATTTTTACAAGGCGATCCGCAAACCGTCCGGGATTGTGATCATTACCGGACCAACCGGTAGCGGTAAATCAACCACCCTGGTTGCAGCACTCTATACGGTGGTTAATCCCAGTGTCAACGTGCTCACCGTTGAGGAACCGGTGGAATACCTGATCAAGGGGGCCCGTCAGCTAAAAATTTCGGACAACATGAGCTTTGACAACGCCATGCGCGGTATTTTGCGGCACGATCCCGACATCGTGCTGGTCGGGGAGATTAGGGACCTGAATACGGCGGAAATCGCTATCAAACTGGCTAATACCGGCCATCTCACCTTTTCCACACTGCACACCAACGACGCTCCAAGTGCGGTCGCCCGGCTGTTCAAGATGGGGGTTGAGCCGTTTCTGATCGCCAACGCTGTCAACCTGGTCATGGCTCAACGACTGATTCGAAAATTGTGTGATCACTGCAAGAAGCCGATCAGGGATCTGGACCCCGAGCTGCCGCGGGGTCTGGGTTTTACTGACGAGGAAATTGCGGAAACCACTTTCTACAAGACTGTTGGCTGTAAAAAATGCAACAATGGATTCAAAGGAAGGGCAGCTATTCACGAGGCCCTTTACTTTGAAAAAAATATCAAGCGCATCATTTTCGATTCCGGTGACGACATCGACGAGGATCGGATTCGCGAGCAAGCGATCAAAAACGGAATGCTGACTTTGCGCGCCTCCGGCCGGGAAAGGATCAAAATGGGGATAACCACCATCGAAGAGGTTTTAGCAATCACCCTTGAAGATTGAGCTGTTTCTTTTTTATCAGAATATTAAAAAAAAAAAA
>SLQC01000101.1 GCA_007131625.1 Balneolales bacterium
ACACGGATTACTGGCAGACGTTCCTGCGGGATGGTAAAAAAATGTGGTTAATTATTAATCTGTACGTTATTATGCAGTGATTTTGCCCTTATCATATTTTATGAATTTAACCCAACTATTTCAGTTAATCCGATATGCCCAAGCTTTCCCATGATCTTGTATTGATTCGAAAAGAAATGCGGCTCAGTAAACAAAATGTGTTTGAGAAATGTCGCATTCCCATGGAGACAATCGATGCCATTGAGGATGGTTCCATTTTTACCGGTAAGACCCGCAACAAAACATATCAGCGAAGTTTTTTACGATCCTATGCCAAAGCAATACGGATCAGCGAAAACGATATATTTCAGGCGCTGAACGAGCAGGAATCGGCCCAATATGACGGATCACTGGCCGAAAAGTATCTTGCCCGGAATGGAAAACCGGAAGAGGATGCTGCTTCATCCGATCCGGAGAAAGCCTCGGCATCTGATCCTGGAGAGGAATCCCAAATTGATCCGGAAAAGGATTCTAAAAATAGTATTCCAAAAAGCCCGGGCAAGAAAACGGCCGGTGATATTAAATCCGGTGGCTCGATCTCGAATACTGCACAGGGTACCAGCCCATTTGCACCTAATCCCGTTTCGGGCAATTTGAAAAGCGGCCAACCGGTAAGTAAGGAAAAAACTCTGGAGGAAGTAGAGTGGGAGGATAAAAGCTTAAAAAAACCACTTTCCACCTCGACCTCCGGGTTCGCCTCATCAGAATCTTACAAATCCGATATACCTTCGCAGAAACTGCCACCCCCGCCCGACCTTGCCACGGTCGATTGGGCAACGAAAGTGAAAGATGCTATCTATCGACCCCAGCGAAACCGGCTGTTATGGGTTATCGTAGCAATCATATTGGCGCTTGCACTTGCTACAGCATCCATTATCTGGTACTGGCAGCGTGAAGATATACAGGTGAGTGTCGTGCCTTTGACTGAACAAGCCGACCCATCGGAGACCGGAGATCCGACTGCATCGACCGACGATGAACCGGCATCCGGTGAGATATTACCTCCTCCCGAACTGGCTGTATCCGATCCAGAGCAGGAGTCAGCTGAGACTTCAGCCGATGATCCGGCAATTGCCCTTTCGCTGGATGAGATCGCCGCCCGGGTTCTGGAAGGCACCGTTAACGACGATACACTTTTTGTGATCGCCTATGCCCTTCACGGGAACCTCGAACCGATTCGAATCTACTCCGACGTCTTTACCAACGACGACGCCACAACAACACTTCGCCCATACTGGGTCGAACACCAACAGGCAATGCGATTTGAATTTGTCGATGAAATCGTATTTCAGGGAACTCTTTCCCGGTTGGTTTTGATTTTCAACGGCCATGTCATCGACGACTTCAATGATCTCTATCAAGACGGGTCACGTATCAGCCTGAATCGCGAATATATCATGGGAAACGAAGAATTGCATATACCGAATGAAACACCATTTGCAATGGTTCCCACACCCCGTGCCATTGAAGATCGTCCTCGCTTCAGTCCGTAACCGGCCTGCCTTTAAAAACCATCCATCATCGATTCCACTGCAAACCGTCTCGTATAACCGCCGATTTGAATGATGAATCCGTCACAGGCCGAACAGAGAGTTTCCGAACTCCGGGACCGGCTGAACAAAGCCAACGATGCCTATTATCAGGACGCCGCCCCGTTGATGTCTGACCGTGAGTTCGACCGGCTCCTTGAAGAATTGCGACATCTGGAGGATTCTTATGGATTGCAGAATCCCGACTCTCCTACTCTCAGGGTCGGAGGAAAACCTACCAAAATATTCCCGACAGTGCAACATCCCGTACCGATGTTGAGCCTCTCCAATACTTATAGCCGTGAAGAACTGGACGAATTTGACCAGCGCGTTAAAAATTTACTGGGCCACGACAACTACAGCTACCTGGCAGAGTTGAAATATGATGGGATGGCGATTCGGCTTATATATGAAGACGGACAACTCACACTCGGCGCCACTCGGGGTGACGGATCCCAGGGAGATGACATTACAACCAATATCCGTACCATACGGGACATACCACTTACCCTGAAAGGAAATCTTCCGGAATCCCTGGAGGTGCGCGGCGAAGCATATATGGAGTTGACCGCATTCGCCAAAATGAACAGCAGCCGTGAGGAACAGGGAGATGCGACTTTCGCCAATCCGCGAAACGCCACAGCCGGAACACTCAAAATGCAGAATCCGGGTATCGTCGCTCGCCGTCCGATCCGCATGTTTGCCTACGATTTACTCATCGATGACAACAATAACCGAAAGCGCACCCAAAAAGAAAAACTTGATCTGTTGGATGAGTTGGGCTTTCCCGTCTGCGAACACCGGGCCTGGTGTGCAGGTATCGCAGAGGTTCATGATATGATAAAATCCTGGGAGGAAATCCGGAAAACCCTGCCGTATGAGACCGACGGTGTTGTCGTGAAAGTGAACGAGGAGCGGTTCCGGGAGATCCTGGGTCAGACGGCAAAAGCCCCGCGTTGGGCTATTGCCTATAAATTTGAAGCGGAACAGGGAGTCAGCCGGATTCAAGACATTACCCTGCAGGTAGGACGGCTAGGTACCATTACACCTGTTGCGGAACTTGAACCGGTCCTGCTGGGAGGTACTACGGTCAAACGGGCCACCTTGCACAATGAAGAGGAAATTCAGCGCAGAGATATCCGCATCGGTGACCAGGTTACCGTGGAGAAAGCTGGTGAAATCATCCCTCAAGTTGTGAATGTCATCTTGCAGGACGACAGAAAACGCGGTGCCCCGTTTCGGATGCCGGAATATTGTCCATCATGCAGCGCAACACTTGTGAAACTTCCCGGTGAAGTGGCCTGGCGTTGCACCAACAATCAGTGTCCGCCGCAAGTTCGCAGCCGACTGGAACATTTTGCATCACGGGATGCAATGGATATAGACGGACTCGGTACAGCGGTCATCGACCAGCTTGTCTCCACCGGATTGGCCACAACGTTTTCCGACCTCTACCGGCTTTCCGTCAACGATCTGGTACCGCTGGAGCGAATGGCAGAAAAAAGTGCCGAAAACCTGATTCAGGCTATCGATCGCAGTAAGAAAAAGCCATTTGAAAAAGTACTGTATGCATTGGGGATCCGTTTTGTCGGTGTCACAGTTGCCCGTGACCTCGCCGAGGCATTTCATACACTGGAAGCGTTGATGGAATCTTCGGAAGAGGAACTGTGTGATGTCGATTCAATTGGCCCGCGCATTGCAAGGTCGGTCCGCTCCTTCTTTGATCATCCCGCAAACCGGGAAATGGTAAAAGAATTGGCCGCAAAGGGACTCCAGTTCACGACGCTCACAAAAAAACGGCCGTCAGATGCTCTTTCCGGAAAAACCTTTGTTCTTACCGGCACACTACCCACCATGTCCCGAAACGAAGCCAAAGAACTTATTGAAAAGCACGGAGGCAAGGTGGCAACATCTGTTAGCAAAAAAACGGTATTTGTACTGGCCGGTGACGAAGCCGGTGGTAAACTGGACAAAGCGCAAAAACTGGGGGTGGAAACTATTGATGAAAAAACTTTTTTAGAGATGATAAAGTGATCGGAATTGTTATTTTACCATACAGATATTTGCTGTCCTGACAAGATTCATATTCAAGCGCTACCATAATGAACCTGCCGGGTATCCTGAAAAAAATTCGAACAATTGATACTCATGGTTAAACCATGTGACCGATTGCATCCAAAAAACAAGAAACTCCCATGCTGAGATTTCAAACAAACAAGCATATGATTATTTGATCCTGGGTGCTCCTTATAAATCATAAACATTTAAACACATGAAATTTGAAATCCAGACCGAAGACGAATATTCTATCATGACCCTGAAATCGGAGCGACTCGACAGCAAGGTGGCTCCTGAACTCAAAAGCCAGTTTATCGTGCTGGCAAACACAAGCGATTCTGGCCATCTTATCCTGGATTTACACCAGATAGTCATAGCCGATTCCAGCGGCCTCGGGGCGTTATTACTTGCCCAAAGGTTGTATCGTGATTTGGATCGCAATCTTGTACTATGCAATGTTCCGGAACGGGTGCTTAAACTTCTCACTATCTCCCAGCTAGACAGCGCTTTCACCATTGCATCCGACATTAACGAGGGGATTTCCCTGGCTTCGAATACTGATCGGTAGCATTTTTCGATTGCCTTGACACTACCCGTGTCGCAAGAGAGCAATCAACATAATATACAGCTTTATCTTTTCATGGGACTCACCATCTTTACATGGGACTCACATTAATCGACCTTCTGGTCATCGTTCTTTATCTTTTTCTCTGTGTGACAATTGGTATAAAAGCAGGAGGACGCCCATCCAACTCTACAGCCTATTTCAAAACCGACGGCAAGGTACCCTGGTGGGCAGTTTCACTGTCTATCGTCGCCACGGAAACAAGCATGCTGACGGTCATCTCAATTCCGGCTGTCGCCTACCTTGGGAGTTTCGTATTCCTTCAGATCGTACTGGGGTATATCCTGGGACGAATTGTCATCGCCTGGCTTATTTTACCTTCCTATTTTAAAGGTGAGCAGAAAACTGCATACACCTTTTTCAAAGAGCGGTTCGGCAGCAATTTCCAACGGTTGATCTCCATCGTTTTTTTGACCACTCGGTTGCTGGCCGACGGGGTCAGACTGTTTGCCGCCGCTATTCCCATCAAAGTGATAACCGGACTCGACTATCCGATTTCCATCTCCATTATCGCCGCGCTTACGCTGGCTTATACATATTACGGCGGACTCAAATCTGTTATCTGGATCGATGTTCTGCAGCTTGTGGTCTACACATTCGGAGGAGCTTTTGTAATCTGGTTTGCCGGTAAACATATCGCCGATCCTCTGCTTCCGATGCTGGCCAATGCCGATAAACTTCAACTTATTTCCTGGCCTGACAGCTTCTCCGCCGTTTTTACCACTCCCTATAATGTAATCGGTGCCGTTCTCGGGGGAATGTTCCTTTCAATGGCATCGCATGGAGCCGATCACTTGATGGTCCAGCGGCTGCTGGCATGTGATAAACTCAAAAAGGCACAAACCGCCGTCATCTGCAGCGGAATCCTCGTACTGATCCAGTTTGTGCTGTTTCTGTTTGTAGGTATGTCTGTTTACGGCTACTACAACGGGCTTCCAATTTCCGAACTGGACCTCAGCCATGCCGACGAGATTCTTCTGAAATTTATCAATGATGAGATCCCTGTCGGTATCTCCGGACTATTGATCGCCGGTCTCTTCGCCGCAGCCATGAGTACACTAAGCAGTTCGCTCTCTGCTCTTTCATCCTCTACCCTGTTCGATATCTTTCCGAAACTCTCGGTGCTTCCCGGCGCCATGAAGTTCTCACGTGGTTTCACTTTTTTGTGGACAGTCATATTCATCCTCTTCGCCATTTCGTTTACTAGTACAGACAATCCTGTCATTGAACTTGGGTTGGCTATCGCCGGTTTTACATACGGCGGGTTGCTCGGAGCTTTTTTTGTAGGTCGGTATACTAATGTCGACAGGGTCAGTGCAACTATTGCACTTATCATCTGTGTGACATCCATGGCACTGATCATAATTTTGGGAAATCTTGCATATCCGTGGTATACTCTAATCGGTGTTAGTATCTTTTACACAGTAGCGGTGACTGTGCACTTTATCAGGCTGCTGGCCGGCAAGACGTAAGCGGTCAACTTCAGCATAATTTTCATTTAATATGGGTTTTTTAGAAAAACTGGGACTTCAAAGAAAGAAAAAGGTGTATGTGCCTTTTACTACTGAGAAGCTGAATAAAGATAAAGTTCCCGGCTTCTTCAACCGTTACAATCTGGTTAAATTCTCCATTTGCGCTATTTTTCTCGCGCTGGTGATTGCACTTTATCCTAAATCGCCGATACCTGAAGCAGCATACAGCATCGGTGAACCCTGGCGGGATGACGATATTACCGCACCGTTCACCTACAGCCTGCTGAAAGACGATTCTGAAATTCAGGCTGAAATCCGTGATATACAGGAAAACACTGCTCCAATATTTATCATTGATCCCAGTATCCCCTCTAGGGTGAATGCGAACCTCGATTCCACTTTCAATATTTTGGGCAGTATTCTTGACGCCTGGATCGACTGGCAGGAATCCCTCCATATCGATCATGAACTGGCCGAATACGACAGCCTCCGCTATTTTCAACTCCGCTATCAGTCAGACCTCGGGCTCGACGATTCGTCCTGGAACATCCTTATTGAACAGTACGAAATAATCCGTCTCAGCCCCAACACCGAGAATCACAACCAGCCGTTTATCGGGTGGCAGATTCATAGTGAACTTAACGCAATGCTGACTGACTTATATGCCGACGGAATCATCGACATACCGAAAGCTGAATTGCCAACCACTGAGATAACCATCCGCAATCTGCAAGACCGGACCGAGCGGGATGTACATCTGGAAAATGTGCGCTCGATGAATGAAACCCGGGATTATGTGCGGTCACAACTGTCGCAAAGATTTGAAGACGAGTATGTTCATGCATCAATCCAACTGCTCAATCAGGTTCTGGAACCAAATCTTCGTTTTAGCGAAGAACATACCGAGAATCTCATTAAGGATCGTATCGAGTCGATCTCACCAACGAAAGGGGCGGTATCTGCCGGACAGGTTATTATTCGCCGTGGCGATGTCATCACACCCGAGCGATTCAATATGCTCCAGAGTCTTGCCAGAGCGAGGGCTGAAAGAGCCAGTGACATCGAAACTTGGAAACAGTATATCGGCGATACTATACTGGTATTGGCCGTATTCCTGATTTTTTTCCTCTATATCTATCTCTACCGCCGCAAGATATTTGACAACAACCCAATGTTGCTGCTTGTCTTCCTGACTATCGCACTGGTCTACAGCATTGGTGCTTTTGTCGCCCGGTTGGATGATTTCTCTCCCTATATTGTGCCGTTTGCCATCGCACCAATACTGCTGACCATCATTTTCGATTCGCGGGTCGGACTTATGACCACCACCCTGCTTGCTTTGCTGGCTGGACTGATGTACGGAAACAATTTTGAATTTGTTGTCACCACTATCACAGCCTGCAGTGTCGGAGTCTATTCGGTAAGGGATATTAAGAACCGTAACCAGTTTTTTCTCGCCACGCCCGGACTCATTTTCTTCGTTTATGCCATTGTCCTATTTGGTTTCACACTTACAAAAGTGGGTGGATGGAATTTATATTTCGACAATATCCTTTTTCTGCTGGGTAACGTCGTTGGTATCTGGTTTACATACCCACTTATCCTCCTTATCGAAAAGGCATTCCGCATCACTACCGATGTCACATTACTGGAACTAAGCGACACCAATCAGCCGATCTTGAAAAAGTTGATGCTGGAAGCGCCCGGAAGTTTTCACCACAGCCTACAGGTTGCCAACCTTTCCGAAGCCGGTGCAACGGGAATCGGTGCCAACGCTCTATTATGCAGGGTAGGCGCACTGTACCACGATATCGGCAAACTCGAAAAACCACAATATTTTGTGGAAAATCAGCAATCCGGAAATGCGCATGACAAACTCAAGCCGCGCATGAGCGCGCTGATCATCAAAAACCATGTGGATGCCGGAATCAAAATGGCAAAAGATATTGAACTTCCCGATGTAATTATTGATTTCATACGGACGCATCATGGTACATCCCTGATCCGCTTTTTCTACGAAAAAGCAATGAACGAGTCGGGTAATGAACAGGAGATCCAGCAGGAGGATTTCCGCTACGACGGCCCCATCCCGAACAGCAAGGAGACCGGAATCATGCTGCTTGCCGACGGTGTGGAAGCAGCATCGCGTTCGATGTCAGTTCACTCCTACCAAAAACTGGAAAATCTGGTCAATAGAATGGTTGATGACCGGCTGGCAGAGGGACAATTGAACGACTGCGCACTGACACTCAAGGATCTAAACATCATTAAGGATGTGTTTACACGCATACTGCAGGGAATGTACCACGGCAGGATCAAGTATCCGGGTCAGGAATCCGAAGAGTTGGCGGAACGTACACCCGTCGGTACGGATCAGGCCGGAACCGGAAAAGATGGCGGGACAGATTTATGAGTTTTTTTGAAAGGGAGAGGGAGCAATATCTCTATTTTCTGAAACTGGAAAAGGGGTTGTCCGACCACTCGCTGCAGTCGTATGACAACGACCTGCGCCGCTACCTCGCCTACATCGGCCGAGATCTTGGTCTTCGAGATCTGTCGGGTATCACGCTCGACCACATCGAGAAGTTCCTTTCGCTTTTGCTCTCTATGAATCTGGCGGTGAGTACGATTTCACGTAATATCTCATCTCTGCGAGGATTTCATCAGTTTGCCGTCATGGAGCGATGGGCGCCTGCCAATCCGGCCGAACTGATCGACCTTCCGCGAAAGGGGCGACATCTGCCGGAGGTACTGGATCAGGTGGAGGTAGCAGCCCTGTTGGAAACTCCCGACCGGAGCAACCTGCTTGGCCGCCGGGATGCCGCTGTATTGGAGTTGATGTACGCAACCGGTTTACGTGCCGGAGAAACCGTCGCCCTTCAAACCGACCAATTGATGCCAGACCTGCAACTTCTGAAAATTATCGGCAAGGGAAACAAGGAACGGATGGTTCCCGTCGGGCGGAAAGCCCTGGAGGCGATCTCCGACTATCTTGGAAATAGCCGACCACTTATGGCGAAAATACCCACCATATCACAAAACCGTCTTTTTCTGAGCTACCGGGGCAAGCCGCTATCGCGCATGAGTCTATGGCACATCGTGACCGGAGCGGCCAGGGATGCCGGCATCCAGAAGGCCATTCATCCCCACACCCTTCGTCACTCATTTGCCACCCATCTGCTTGAGGGCGGGGCCGATCTTCGGGCGGTACAGGAGATGCTTGGCCACGTCTCCATCATGACCACCGAAATTTATACTCATATCGACCGTACTTTCCTTGAAGAGGTTCACCGTTCTTACCATCCCAGAGCGTGATCTCCATTCAAATGCAACCTCAGTAAATATTCGTCTACATTACCAATCCAGCGGTTCCTTTCGAACCACAATTTACAGTCTTATCTTATATGTAATCCTGTGTAATCCATTCTGAATCATCGCCAACAGACATGACCGGCAATAAAAAAGACAATAACATCATTCAATCCATTCAGTGGATCGATGACCACATACGCATACTCGATCAAACATACCTACCCGAGCGAGAAGTTTTTCTGGATATCTATGAAGTAGGCCGCGTTTGGGAGGCAATTCGTTCACTGCGTATTCGGGGGGCTCCAGCTATCGGTATTGTCGCGGCATATGGCGTCTATTTCGGAATGAAAGGTTTTGAGGAAAAGAGTTACTGGGACTTTGAAACGGAGTTGAAACGAACCTGCGAATACCTGGCCTCATCCCGCCCTACTGCCGTTAATTTGCAGTGGGTACTCGACAGAGCGATGCGGACTGCCCACGCTATGCGTGAAAAACCGACCATCCAGATAAAAACACAGCTGCTGCGTCAGGCCATGGCCATCCACGAAATGGATAAGCAAATCTGCGCCAAAATCGGCAGATTGGGTCAGGATCTGATACCGGATGGTGCCGCCATACTGACTCACTGCAATACCGGCAGTCTGGCGACTGGAAAATACGGAACCGCTCTCTCGATCATCTACCATGCGCATTTTGCCGGCAAAAAGATTCATGTCTGGGTCGGCGAAACGCGACCGATCCTCCAGGGCAGCCGGCTGACATCCTGGGAGTTGTTGAAATCAGATATCAATCACCATGTGATTGCCGACTCCATGGCCGGATGGGTTATGTATAACAAACAGGTTGACATGGTTTTGGTAGGCACCGATCGCGTGGCAAGTAATGGTGACACCGCAAACAAGATCGGCACATACGGTCTGGCTGTCCTCGCCCGGCACCACGGAATACCCTTCTACGTCGCGGCTCCGCTTTCCTCCATCGATATGAGTCTTTCTTCCGGTAAGGAGATCCCGATAGAAGAGCGCGACGGTGAGGAGTTGCGAAAAATTGGCCGGCAAATGACGGCACCGGACAAGTCACCAGTCTACAATCTCGCCTTTGACGTGACCCCGCACGAACTTATCACCGCGTTTATCACAGAAAAAGGGATAGTGAAGCCGGATTTTACCCAAAACCTTGCCGCACTTTTTCAGAAAAAGTAACCGATTAACGGTAGCAGGTAGTATTCAGGACAATTTAAATCAAACTTCCATTGGAGTGAGATCATGCACGGCGCAGACCGACAGAAACTCCTCTATCCCTTTGCCCGCCCTGATAACTACCGGATCATCGCCCAACATATCGACGATCGTGGACGAATGTTCGGAAATTTTCTGTTCGTTATCTACAATCAGGTCAACCTGTTTTTCAAATCTGCGAAACAGCTCGGTTCGGTCGGATGTGCCGTTTCCGGATTCTCCCGGATAGTCGGGATGGCGGGCGGTTGTTGCGATAAGTGGGTCGCCAAGCTCCTGCACCAGTTTTTCACAGATTGCATAATCCGGCACGCGAAATCCAATGGTCTGCCTACGCGGATTGAGGAGCAGTTTCGGCACCTCCTTTGTTGCTGGCAGTACAAAGGTATAGGGTCCCGGAATGAGTCGTTTTATCACTTTGAACTGATTGTCACCCAGCCGGGCAAATTTGGAAATTCCTGACAGGGAGTCGCATATCAGGGTCAGAAAATGATCTTTCCCGAGCTGACGGATCAACCGGATACGTTCAATACCCTTTTTATTGGTATACCGGCAGGCCAGGGCATACTGAGTATCTGTGGGAAGCAAAACGATATCATCATTGTTTAAATGATCCGTTATCTCGAAGATTCTTTTCTGATGCGGTGTAACCGGATGAAGTTTGATTTTTTCAGCCATAGTCTGCTCCTTTTTTTCCGATCAACTTGTGTTTTTGGCCATTCTGTTGCTGTATACCAAGTAACAGGTTTTTTTACTTAAAATAAATTATCCCATGATCAGTTTTCAATAAAAAACTAATGAGTGATTACCTGAAGGTAACCACAACATCGCTTATTTCACAAAAGTGTACTTTATAAACCGGATGCACCTAAAACCGGCCATGGCAGATTCACGTATCATCCACCGACACCAATAATTACCTCCCCTGTTATGCCGATGGGAAATAATTGCGAATGCTATTGACCACTTCGTCGCTGGCCAATTCATCCGCTACGACATGCTCAAACTCTGAACGAAACTTGTCCACTCCGATGCCACAGAGTTCCGAATATTTCGCCAGTATCTCAGTATCGGCAAAGTCGCTGCGGGTAAGTCGTATCATAAAGTGCCTGGCAATGGTATAGGACATGGAATCAATCTCTACCATGCGGATTTTGGTCTTGCCGGTTTTATTGTCCAGTATATCCTTGAAATACATCGGCACAAAATGTCCGTTCTGGATTGACACCATTGCTGCTGTACCACCGTTAATGATAAATTCGACAGCAGAAAACCCGAGGTCACGGGTATATTCCATATCAAACGGAATCGGATCAGCGCAACGCAGCTCATAGCCGATATTTTTTGAGACAATGGTAGTTTTCAGATTAAAAGAAGCAAGGCGTTCCGTGACAGCCTTCTTCAGGATCTCCCCGATGTTAAGTTCGGCAAATCGAAGGTTATCATGCTCGTCCCGCTCCAGATCGGCCAAGCCTTCAAGATCTTCTGTACTCAACCTTTCAATGAGACCCTCCGCCAGTATAACCACACCGTTATTATGTCCATTGACTGTTCGTTTGAAAATGGAACCGGTCAGAACATCGACGAGCTTTTTCAGTGAAATTCTTTCTTCCCCGAACTCTTCCGGGATCAATGTTAGTGTGGCTCCGGAAGATTTTCCGATACCAAGACCAAGATGGCCGGCCTTGCGACCCATAGAGACGACAAAATACCAGCGCGAGGTCGTACGAGCATCTTCCATCAGATTCTTAACCACTTCCACACCGATATGCCGTGCGGTCTGAAATCCGAAGGTGGGAATCCCGTAAGGAAGGTCGAGATCGTTATCAATGGTTTTTGGTACGTGAACAACTTTTATCTTGCCTTCCGATACCTTTTCAACAGTCATGGCGCTGAATGCGGTATCATCACCGCCGATTGTGATGAGTTTGTCAACACCGAGTTTCATCAGCGTATTGATAGTGGTATCCATATACTCTTTTTTCTTGGTGGGATTGTCTCTTGCAATACCAATAAACGAACCGCCGCGCAGGTGAATCCGGCTGACCTTGTCGATGGTCAGATGTTCGATATGAGAGGTATCGCCCCGCATGATCCATTTGAAACCGTCTATAAGCCCAAGTACATCATACCCTTGTTGGATGGCACGGATAGAGGCAGCACCGATTACACTGTTGATTCCTGGAGCGGGCCCGCCCGCCACCAATATGGCTATACGTTTAGATTGTGACATATAAATTTTATAAAATTAATTGTTACAGATTAAATCAGGAAGCCAGCTTATACTTCCTTACTGGAAAAAAATTCCCGATACCGAACAGAATAAGCTTCTGCAAAGTTACGTTTTTGCAGTTTCTAAAATATGACTATCCGAGCGTAAACGGTAGCAGTTTTTTTCTTGTTCCCATTTATATGCAAGTACAGCAATCATCTGAATCCGCAACCATTGAACCGATAACCCGAGGTATTCTATGATTACAGCACGCTGGCTCGGACATTCGTCCTTTATCATCACCACTTCAACAGGTAAGAATCTGCTTATCGACCCGTTCTTGAGAGGCAACCCGGTCACCCCGGATGACTGGAAATCTCCTGATAATATTGATTTTATATTTCTGACGCACGGTCATAACGATCATACGGCAGACGCAATCCCCATAGCAAATAAAACCGGAGCCAAAGTGGTTTCAATCGTCGAGCTTTCTGCATTACTGATCCGTGACGGACTTCCGGAGGCGCAGGCGGTTGAAATGAACAAGGGAGGCACGGTCGATTTTGGTGATTTCAAAGCAACCATGACCACAGCCAACCATACCAGCTCCTGGAATGGTGAATATGCGGGCGACCCCGCCGGTTTCATCTTTCACTTCGAAGATTTCCGGATTTATCACGCCGGTGACACTAATATTATGGCCGACTTTAAACTGTACAGAAAAATTTACAGGCCTGATCTGGTTATTCTTCCCATCGGCGATCATTACACAATGGGGCCGGCTGAAGCGGCGTATGCCTGTTACTTGCTCAAAGCAAAGTTTGCCGTCCCGATGCATTACGGAACCATGCCGGTGCTGACCGGGACGCCGGATGCGTTTCGCAAGCTGGTTGACAGAGAGACCAAAATAAAAACCAGAGTCATTGCTCCCGAACCAGGCGAAGAGTTTCTGGAGCCATTGGCCGTCGGTTAATTTTCAGATCAGGCCGGAGTACGCGCCTGGCTGTATGGAAATGCGGTACCGAATGGGTTTTACTTATATTTTCAGCGTAAGATGATGCAGCTATCAGCGTAGATGGCACAGTAATCAGCGTAGATGATGCAGTAATCAGGGTAGATGACGCAGATATCAGAGTAGATGATTAAGTATTCAGGGTAGATAGTACAGTTTGTCGTAACTGCCTGAAGTCTCCATCATGAGATACACTATAACACCGGTGATGGAGACATACATCCATACAGGCCAAGTCCACCGGGCGATTTTTTTGTGATTCTGATAATCTTTACGGAGAGCACGGTACATGGTCACCAAAATCATTGGCAGATTGACTATGGCCAGCAAAATATGTGAGATAAGAATGGTAAAGTATACCAGTCGCACCCAGCCGGTCCCGTCGTACCCGACCGATCCCACGTTATAATGAAAAATCAGATAACTGACCAGAAAAAGGACCGACACCACGAAAGCGAACCACATCATTCGCATATGAGCGCTGATGTTTTTCTTTTTGATGAAGATAAAGCCGGCAAAAAGAAATAGCGTTGCTATGGAATTGAGGACAGCGTTCAGCTGAGGGAGTTCCGTGAGTGAGATCATAAGCAGCTTATATAAGTCTGTTTCGGTTGTGGATATTGGTTTTGTTGTAGCTGCGAGTTGCAGTTTTGGGTGCATCTTGGTAGCCGGTGCATTTTGGCAGCCGGTGTATTTTGGTAGCCGGTGCGGTTTGGTAGCCGGTGCGGTTTGGATGCGTAATGGCTGCAGGTTGCGACTTTTGGTGCGGCAGTGGGCTGCACTTGAGCTCCCGGTACTACTAACGGTTTTGCTTTGCGTAAATTTAGATTAATTTTCTATAACTTTCCGCATTTTCAACAGCCGGAGGGATATGACTAAAGCATAAATCTGAAGAATATATGAAAATGAGATTTTTTTCTTTTTTTTAGCGGTCGATTTCAGCTATCTTTATCAGCTAATATTGCGTCAGGCAATGCTGGCGCAGTAGGATATCACAAATGGCAACATTTTATTCGTGTTGGAATACCGGCTCCACCTGTCGCCGGGAGATGTCTGCCATTTGCAAAATTATGATCCTGGATCGTTTCAGATTAATTTCAAAAACGCTGTATATATGGCGCAGATTTTTCCTGAATGGGTGGACAATATTCCGAAACGGTTGCAACTGGCAACCATTATTTTAATTACCGCTATCATAATCGGATTCTGGTATTTCGGGTCGCCGGAGTATCTGGAAGTCGGATATGCTCCGGAACAGCCCATACCTTTCAGCCACAAATTTCATACCAGTGAACTTGGTATTGATTGTCAATACTGCCACGGTTCAGCCTGGAAATCGGCCGTCGCCTCCATCCCTTCCACCGAAACTTGCATGACCTGCCATGAGTATGTAGGCCTTGATCAAACCAGTCTTGAACCGCTACGTGACAGCTGGGAAACCGGAGATCCGGTTGAATGGATTCGTGTGCATGACGTGCCTGATCACGCTTATTTCGACCACTCGGCACATGTAAATGTTGGAATCGGCTGCGCATCCTGCCACGGAAGAGTGGATCGAATGGAGGTTGTCATGAAGACCGAATCCATGAGCATGGGATGGTGTCTGGATTGCCACAACGACCCGGGCCCCAACCTGCGTCCTGTCGAGGAAGTCACCAATATGACCTGGAGTCCGGGTGATGATCACAACGAAATCTCTCAAATGATCATTGAAAAACGGAATATCAACGCACCCGTATACTGTAACGCCTGTCACCGATAATCGATACCTGCATGATCCGATAAGACTTTATTATCTATGGAAAAAGAGCGACACCAAACGTACTGGCGAAGCCTCAACGAATTGGCTCAGAACAAAGAATACAAAAAGTTTGCCGAACGGGAATTTCCCGAAAACGCATCAGAGCTTAAAGACGGAGTTTCGCGCAGAAACTTCCTGCAGATCATGGGGGCTTCCGTAGCCCTTGCCGGACTCGCCTCGTGCCGGAAACCGATTCAGAAAATTCTTCCATACACCTATCAGCCGGAACATGTGGTGCCCGGAGTGCCGCTTTATTACGCTTCAGCTATGCCATTTCGAGGCAGTCTGACTGGAATTGTAGTCGAGACCCACGAAGGACGGCCTACCAAGATCGAGGGCAACGATCTTCATCCGGAAAGCAATGGCCGGACCAACAGCCTGCAACAAGCCGCAATTCTCGATCTGTATGACCAGGACAGATCCCGCAATATTCGTCAAAACGGATCGGATGCCGATTGGGACGATTTTGTTGATTTTTGTAACAACCATTTTGCCGATACCGGCCGCTCCATCGCATTTATCAGCGAAGCTAACTCCTCTCCAACACTTGAACGTCTCCGGAATGAGGCATTGAATCGCTTTGTAAATGCCCGTTGGGTCACCTATGAAACGTACAATGACGAGTCGGTTTACAGTGGCATCGAACTGGCATTCGGACAGCGACTGCGGCCACTTTATCATTTCGATAAGGCACGGGTTACCCTGTCGCTGAATGACGATTTTATGCAAGAAAGTGTCAATAATGTGGCCTATATCGGCGATTTCGCCAAAAGCAAGGACATTGTCTCTCCGGATGGTGAGCCCTCTCGCCTCTATGTCGCCGAAAGCAACTACTCTCTGACCGGGTCCAATGCCGACCACCGACTTCGCATCCGAACCACAGAAATCCCACAGTTAGTTTATGCCCTGGCGGCAAGACTTTCCGACCGTGTGAGCGGACTGGAATCCTGGTCCGGTTACACCAACGCATTCAGCGACCACAGGTGGATCAGTGTTCTTGTCGAAGAGCTTGTTTCCCATGGCGGTGAGGCTATCGTTACAGCTGGTTCGGAACACGACGCTCCGGTACACGCCACGGTAGCCGCCATCAATCAGGCCCTGGGTAATATCGGCGAGACCGTCGATTATCTGGATGTTCCCGGCATGCCTGGTTCAGACCAGAACGAAATGTTCAGACAGCTCGCCAGTGATATGGCCGCCGGGAATGTGGATACCGTAATAATGATCGGTACCAATCCGGTCTATACGGCACCTGCGGATCTCGATTTTAGCAATGCATTGGCGCAAGTATCGACCAGCATCCACTTGTCAACACATTATGACGAAACCTCACGGGAAAGCACATGGCATGTCAACCGGGCCCATTTCCTGGAAACCTGGGGCGACGGTCATTCCTATTCCGGTACACAATCGGTCATCCAGCCGATGATCCAGCCTCTTTTCGACGGCAAGAATGAGCTGGAGTTTCTGCACGCCATCGTTAGCGGTGAAAAAGTGTCGGGACACTCTCTTGTTCGACAGACATGGCAGGAACGGTATCCTGATAGATTCGAAAGCATCTGGAACGAAGTTCTGCACGACGGACTTGTGAAAGAATCACACTATACATCTGTTGAAACGTCGTTTGCATCGGACTTTTCAGCCGCCGTTTTAGATTTTCTGAACATCTCTGCCGATCATGGTCCGGATGACATCGAACTGGTGCTCAAACCTGATCCCAAACTGCATGATGGTCGGTTTGCCAATAACGGATGGCTTCAGGAACTGCCCGATCCCATGACAAAAATCACCTGGGATAATGTGGCGCTTATATCTCCGAATACTGCAGAACGTATTGGAGTCCCGTCATCCCGACGTTTTGGTGAATTTAAGCAGCCGGTTATCCGCATTACCACGGAGGCCGGACAACAATCTGAGATTGTCGCATGGGTTCTACCAGGCCACGCCGACAATAGTATCACAGTATACACCGGATACGGGCGTCAGCAGGTCGGCCGGGTTGCCGATCAGGTGGGTGTAAATACTTATAATTTGCGTTCTTCCGACCACCGACTGGTACGTCCCTCTGTGGAAGTTGAAACGGCCGGACGCACCTATGAAGTCGCCAGCACACAGGATCACCACAGCCTCGAGGGACGTCCTCATGTACAAGAAGCGGATCTGGTGGATTATCGTGAGCATCCCACTTTTGCACAAGATGCCGTTTATGTCCCCGGCACCTTCGGTGGCGAACGGGAACATCCGATTTCACTGTTTTCGGACAAGCAATTTCCGGATCATGAGCCGCAATGGGGTATGACCATCGATTTGAATTCCTGTATCGGGTGCGGAGTCTGTACCATTGCATGTCAGGCTGAAAACAACATCCCGGTTATTGGCAAGCGGGAAGTGCGGCGCGGCCGGGAGATGCACTGGATCCGCACTGATCGTTATTTCAGCGGAGATGAGAACGGGAATCCGAAAGTAATGCATCAGCCGGTACCCTGCATGCACTGCGATAATGCACCGTGCGAGCAGGTTTGTCCGGTTGTCGCCACCACAACCAGCGTCGATGGACTGAATCAGATGACATACAACCGCTGTATCGGTACCCGGTACTGCGCCAACAACTGTCCATACAAGGTCCGACGATTCAACTATTTCAATTACACCAAAGAATACCTCACAACCGGCGACGATCCTGAGATCATCCAGATGGCGATGAATCCGGATGTCACCGTGCGATTCCGCGGCGTAATGGAGAAATGCACCTACTGCGTGCAACGTATCAGCCGGGCCAAAATTGATACCAAAAACAATACCGGAAACTCAATCAAGCCACCGGACGGAACTGTTAAAACGGCCTGCCAGCAGGCATGTCCGGCAAATGCCATTGCATTCGGCGATATAAGCGACGAAAACAGCAAGGTGTCGGCCGAAAAGCGGAAGGATCGGAATTACGTAATGCTCGAGGAGTTGAACATCCGGCCACGGACATCCTACCTGGCAAAAATCCGGAATCCCAACCTGGAAGTATAGTAACAATAAGGATTATATCGAACAGAAATCACCGAATTAGGGAGAATAAAGCACAAATTAAATGAGTCAGAATACTGCAATTGTGCCGAACAACCAGCTGGTGAAAGGCAATCACGATTTTGCCAGCATCACCAAACTGATCAGCGACATTCCGCAGGAACGCACGCCGCTATGGTGGTACATTGCCTTTGGAATATCTAACATTGTGATGGCCGTCATGCTGGCCATGATTGCCTGGCTGATCTGGGAAGGAGTCGGCGTCTGGGGCCTGAACAACCCGGTCGGTTGGGCATGGGATATCACGAACTTCGTCTGGTGGGTCGGAATCGGTCACGCCGGAACTCTGATATCTGCCATTCTGTTTCTTTTCCGGCAAGGTTGGCGGACCGCCATCAACCGGTTTGCCGAATCAATGACCATTTTTGCTGTCATGTGCGCCGGCTTGTTTCCCGCCATTCACGTCGGCCGTATATGGGCCATTTACTGGATCTTTCCGCTACCCAACTCGATGCAGCTCTGGCCTAATTTTAATAGTCCGCTCCTGTGGGATGTATTCGCTGTTTTTACCTATCTGATCGTCTCCACCCTGTTCTGGTATGTCGGACTCATTCCTGATCTTGCCACTATGCGCGACAAGGTAAAGGGAACCATTTCCAGGTTGTTATACGGCACTTTTGCTCTCGGCTGGACTGGTGGCAACCGGCAATGGCAGAACTATGAAAAATCGTATATGATCCTGGCCGGTCTCTCCACACCGCTGGTACTTTCCGTTCATACGATTGTATCTTTCGATTTTGCAGTCTCAATTATTCCGGGTTGGCACACCACGATTTTTCCGCCCTATTTTGTCGCAGGTGCTGTATTCTCCGGTTTCGCCATGGTACTTTCACTGATGATCATTACGCGGAAACTTTACAAACTGGAAGACATCATGACGGTCGACCATATCGAGAAGATGAATATTATTATCCTGGTGACCGGTACAATAGTTGGTTTCGCTTATGCGATTGAGTTTTTTATCGCATGGTACGGCGGGGTCGAGTATGAAAAATTCGCATTTGTCAATCGTGCTTTCGGACCATATGCATGGGCGTACTGGATTATGATTACCTGCAATGTCGTCTCACCCCAGTTTTTCTGGGTGAAAAAATTCCGCAGAAATGTAGCACTCACTTTCATACTGTCGATTGTAATCAATATCGGCATGTGGTTTGAGCGGTTTGTGATCGTCGTAACATCACTTGCCCAGGATTTTCTGCCGTCGTCCTGGGGCTATTTCAGTCCAACATATGTAGATGTGTTGACCTATATCGGAACATTCGGGCTCTTTTTCACGTTTTTCTTGCTCTTCCTCCGATTCCTTCCGATGGTGGCCATTTCTGAAGTGAAAGGAGTATTGCCACAAGCCAATCCGGCATATTACAGATCTAACAACGGTAAATCGAAGACAACAGAGTGATTATGCGTTCAAATAGCAATCAATATGGAGTACTGGCCGAGTTTGCCAATCCGGCTGACCTGATGGATGCCGCTTCTGCGGTCAACAAAGCCGGTTACAAACACTTCGACACCTACAGCCCATTTCCGATTCACGGCATGGATGATGCCATGGGGCTGAAGGAATCGAAACTGGGGTGGATTGTTCTGATCCATGGCATCATCGGTTTGCTCGGCGGAATCGCCCTTCAGGTCTGGTCGATGGACATCGCCTATCCACTTCATATCAGCGGAAAGCCGTATCTCAATTTTCCCGCATTTGTACCGGTGGGTTTTGCAATAGTCATTTTACTGTCGGCGTTCGGAGCCTTTTTTGGCCTCTTCGCATTGAACAAACTCCCAAGACTGCACAATCCGCTGTTCAATTCCGACCGGATCGCTAAAGCTACCGACGACGGTTTTTTCATCTGTATTGAAGCCACCGACCCTGTTTACTCCGAAGAGAAATCTACAGCGTTTCTTAAAGAGGCAGGCGCGATACATACGGAAATCATCCCTAAATAGCTTTCATGGATCATCACATTATGAATATCTCATCATTCCATATCGTTTCGCTCCTGCTTCTTGCACTCATGATGAGTGCCTGCAGGGGTCAACCTTCGGGAAAACCGCCGATTCACACCCAATACAATATGTACTGGCAAGACCGGTTCAACGCCCAGCAGGAAAATCCGTTTTTTGAAGATCGCCGAGCCATGCGTGTACCGGTCGAAGGAACCGTGGCACGTGGGCATTTGGAAAACGATCCGGCCTGGTTTCAGGGAGTGAATGAAGATGGAAGCTATGTGCAATCCAACCCCGCCGATATCACCCGATCGTTTCTGATGCAGGGACAGAAGACTTACAATATCTACTGTACTCCCTGTCACGGCGGACTTGGCGATGGAGACAGTCCGGTTTCCTATTACGGCTATATGGCGGCATCGCTGCTTTCTGAGCGTGCCCGGGTAATGCCGGACGGCGAGATCTACAGCGCCATTTACGACGGGATCAACACCATGAACTCCTACCGGCATCAAATCGATGTGGAAGACCGCTGGGCTGTCGTGGCCTATGTCAGGGCATTGCAACTGAGTCAGGGTGCAAGCGAAGAAGATTTGCGCCGACTCAATATCGATCCGGAACAATTTACAACCGGCGAATAACCTTTTTAAATAATGTGTAAAATATGAGCATGGATCACCATCATACCACGCTTTCCGACCGTTTGACATTCCCTGAGGATAACAAAATAGCCACCGGCTTTTTTGCGGCTGGTATACTCGGTGTGGTGTTAAGCCTTATCGGACTGTTTGTCAACACCGAGCAATTTTTCTACTCTTACCTGACCAGCTTCACCTTTATCGCCAGTCTTGTACTGGGAGCTCTCTTTTTTGTGATGATTCAGCATGTGACACGGTCATCCTGGAGCGTGGTCATCCGTCGTATCCCGGAAACGATTTCCTTCCAACTGCTGTGGCTTGGATTGCTTTTCGTGCCGATTCTTTTCGGGATGGAATTTCTGTATGAGTGGACCCGTCCGGAACGCATCGCCACTGACGAACTGACACAGTACAAACAACCCTATCTAAACATTCCTTTCTTTGTAATCCGGAATGTAATTTATTTTACAGTATGGGGTTTTCTCGGGTACAAGCTCTATAAAAACTCGGTAGCCATGGATCTTTCCGATGATCCTGCCCTTGATAAAAAACAGCGGGTTCTGAGTGCCCCCGGAATATTGCTCTTCGCTTTTACAGTGGCTTTTGCCTCATTTGACTGGCTCATGTCCATGGACTCGCATTGGTTCTCAACCATGTTCGGTGTCTATTATTTCGCCATGAGTTTTCAGTCGATTCTGGCAGTCGTCATCATTATAGTACTCTACCTTTTCCGGAAGGGCTTGCTTACCAAAACCATCAACAACGCTCATATTCACGATCTGGGGGCTTTGTTGTTTGGTTTCACCGTGTTTTATGCATACATCGCATTCAGTCAGTTTTTACTTATCTACTACGCCAACATTCCGGAAGAGACCCTGTGGTATTACTATCGTTTTGAAGGAAGCTGGATTATATTGGCTTATCTGTTTTTGATCGGGCGATTTGTGCTTCCGTTCGTGCTGCTACTCGGGAAGAAAGCCAAAACCAACTATAAACTGCTGATGGGAGTATCCATCTGGATTGTCATCCTTCAGTTTCTGGAAATGTTCTGGATTGTCATGCCCATTCTGCACAAAGGTGCAATTTCGTTTCACTGGTTGGATATCACTCTTCTGCTGGCCTTCTTTGGAATTTCGTCGGGTCTCTTTTTCCGGCATTTTGGCAAACACAGTATGATCCCGAAAAACGACCCGCTGTTGGCAGAGTCACTGAACAAACACTGACTGAAAATGATAATCTTTCATTTTTGTTATCCCAAAAACATTTTTCACAAATCGATATGGCTGACAAACCTTATAACAGTAAAGAAGAATTTGACCGGTCTGTATCCTACGGGGTCTCCTTCGACAATGTTAATCTGCGTACAGTATCCTTCTGGCTCATCCTCGGAACGCTGATAGTCACGATCATTTTATACGGTATATACAATATGTACGCCTATAACCAGTTTCTGTCTTCTGAACGAGCCGCAATAAACGTCGAGTTTTATGAGTTAAAAGAGCGACGGGAGCAAGAAAACCGGAAACTGAACACTATCGAGCTAATCGATGAAGAAGAAGGCCGGTACCGTATCCCGATTGACAGCGCAATGTCTCTTATCGCAACTGATTCCAAATAACTGCCCTTATGTTACACCACCCATACAACATCCTGCTTTTTTTGCCTTTTATTGCTATTCTGTGGCTGCAACCGGTGTCCGCGCAGCATAATGTACCGCCAAAAGAGCTTGAGAATGTCGGGGTCACGGAAAAGCTTGGGGAATATGTTAGCGGCGACATCCTGCTCTACAACGAATACGGTGAAGAAGTGGCTCTGGAGCAATACCTCAACAACGGCCGCCCGCTGATTCTGGCGATGGTCTATTACGAATGTCCGATGCTCTGCAATTTGATCCTTCAGGGGCTGAAAAAGGGGGTAAGCGAACTCGCCTGGCAACCCGGTAGGGAGTATGATATACTGACAGTCAGCATCAGTCCTGATGAAACTCCGGAACTGGCAATGTCCAACAAGGAAAACTATATCGAATCGCTCGGGAATCCGGATGCCGCCGACGGATGGCACTTCATGACCGGCCGCGAAGAGGAGGTCCGCCAACTGGGTGATCAGGTCGGTTTCTACTATCAATGGAACGAAGAAACACAGGAGTACATGCACGGCTCCACCCTAATATTCCTCTCCGAAGAAGGAAAAGTATCACGCTATCTGAATGGAATCGACTACCCGGAGCTGATGTTGCGCAATGCACTTTATGACGCAGCGAACGGCCGTATCGGAAGTACGATCGACCGTGTGGTCCTCTATTGTTTTCAATATGATTCCGCCTCGGGCTCCTATGTCCCGGTAGCGATAAATATTATGAAACTCGGCGGAATTGCCACGCTGTTGCTGCTGGGTTCTTTCCTCGGTTTTTTCTTATACCGGGAACGAAGGTCACAAAATAAACGAATCGATACGATCAAACCGATCTTATGAACAGAATTATCGAATATATGCTGCCACCTCAGCGATCGACGATGGCAAGTGAGGTTGATAGCCTTTTTACCTTTATCAACATAGCAGGATTTATCCTGTTTATCGGGATAATGATTACGATCCTGATCTTCGTCATCAAATATCGCCGTAAGTCCGAAGACGATGTAACTCCCGTGATCACGCACAACAGTTTTTTGGAAGTGACCTGGACCGTCATTCCGATTTTCCTGATACTGATCGTATTCAGTTGGGGTTTCCGCGGGTTTCTGACCCTTTCCTCTCCCCCTGCCAATGCGTATGAGATTCATGTATCGGCCGCTTCCTGGCTATGGCAATTTCATTATGCCAGTGGCGGATCTACAATGAACGAAGTTTATGTGCCGGTAGATCGGCCGGTGAAATTCATAATGTCCTCGGAAGATGTCATCCATTCACTCGCCATACCTGATTTTCGAATCAAAATGGACGTTTTGCCCAACCGTTACACCACAACATGGTTTCAGGCGACCGAAACCGGGCAATCAAGGATTTACT